>JAZGBQ010000047.1:0-4229 GCA_036476435.1 Fidelibacterota bacterium | reverse complement strand
TCGCAGTTGCAGTTTTTATCTGGATTCGGACGTGATCGAGGCTGGAAAAATCAATCTATGTTTGGACTACCATATTAACAAATGCAACGGACCTTGTGAAGGATTGATTTCACAGGAAAAATATAATAAAATGATCAAACGGGTCATCCAATTTCTTCATGGGAATACCACCGATACGGAAGCTTTTCTAATACAACAGATGCAAACAGAATCAGAAAACTTACGTTACGAAGATGCCGCGATGGTGCGTGATCAATTACACGCAGTGAGAGATTTTAAAGAACGCCAAAGGAAAGTCGCTGCAGACTTTGAGGATAGAGACGTTTTCGCGCTGGCGCGGGAAGAAAATCTAAGTGTGATGGTAATTGTAAGAATTCGTCAAGGCAGATTGTTCAGTAGGGAAAAGATTTCTATTATTGGGAATGATGAAGATGAAGCAATCTTGAGATCAGTGATAACTCGTTTTTACATGGACGGGGAATTCATCCCAACAGAAGTTGCATTGCCATTTATCCCTCATGATGAATCGGGTTTATTGGAAATGTTGCGTCATAAGAGATCGGGTACAGTGATGTTTTCCTATCCACAAAGAGGTGAAAAGGCGCGAGAAATACGCATTGCCTATCAAAATGCCCAGTTACTTCTTGGCGAATGGGTTCTAAACAGGAAAAAAAGGAAAGAGTTTATTCCATCATCGGTTGCACAATTGCAGATGGATTTAAATCTTAAAGCACCTCCGCGCCGAATAGAAGCATTTGATATTTCACATTTGGGTGGTACAAATACTGTTGCCTCAATGGTTTATTTCGAAGATGGAAAACCTAAAAAAAAGGAATATAGAAAATTTAAAATCAAGACTGTAACAGGAATTGATGATTTTGCAGCGATCAGGGAGGTAATTCTTCGCAGGTATCGCAGGCTTCAAAAGGAGAGTGGAAAATATCCGGATCTAATACTTGTAGATGGTGGTAAGGGTCAACTTTCGATGGCAATATCCGCCTTAAGGGAACTTGGTTTAAATTATTTATCGATTGTTGGATTGGCAAAACGTTTGGAGGAAGTTTATTTACCTGGACAGTCTGATCCACAGTCTGTCTCGAAACAATCTGCAGGGCTTTTCCTCTTACGCCGCATCCGTGATGAAGCACATAGATTCGCTATTACTTTTCAACGTGCGAAACGCTCTAAGGAATTAACAACTTCTGTTTTTGAAATTATTCCTGGGATTGGGAAGAAGCGTGTTCAAAGATTGTTAATAGAATATCCGGATTTTAGAAAATTAGTTGAATCAGATTTGAAACAGGTGTCAATCCGTACAGGGATCCCGATCGCTCTTTGCGAACTTGTGAAAATACAAGCCCAAGAAGTCCTGAAAAAATCTTGACGTCTCATGATCAGCGAAACAATCAGAAGGAATATAGAACCCCTCCGCTTCAAAAATGATGTCCTACTCTAATAAATTATATATAATTCGACTATTCAAGAAGATCAGCAATAACAGCCACCATTGATCTGAATTCATTCTCTTCAAATAGTCGCGTCAAATATACGATTTTACCATTTTTATCTATAATAATATTACGAGTTACACCTGCCTCCTCACGGGCAAAATTTTGAAATACTTTTGCTCCTGGGTCCAGTGCAAGTGGGTAAGTAATTTTCATTTCCTCGGCGAATTTCACAACTGTATCAAACGGTTCATCTCGATCAACACCTATTAGAACCAATCCTTTTTCTTTGAATGGAAACCAAATATCATTTTCGATAAATGGCATCTCCCTTCAACATACGGAGCACCAACTAGCAGTAAACTGTAACATTATTATCTGGCCTTTGAGTTCTTCAAGGGTCACAGTCCGACCATCGATTAATTCCAAGGTAAAATCTGGACAAGGATCACCTACCTTAATAATATAGCCCCTATCGGTAGCTTCATCACCAACCGCCAGAGTAGTCATTAACATAAACAGAAATGCGATCGAGAATATCTTATATTTATCAAGCAGATTCATATTTATCCCCATGTTTCAAATCCTTCTTTTTCCATCCAGTCCTTAGACACAAATTTACTCAAATAGTTACGAATGCTATCCGGAAGAATTGCAAGACAACGCTGGCCAGCTACTAATTCACTGCAAGCCTGAAGTGCAGCCCAAACGACGGAACCGCTGGATCCCCCAACAAGGAGTCCCTCTTCCTTGATCAACCGCAATGCCATTTTAAATGAATCATCGTCGTTGACTTTTACATATTGATCAACGATTGAATTATCTAATACATCGGGTATGAAATCATAGCCTATTCCTTCTACCTGATAGGGAAATATTTCTCCCGGTCCAGCAAGAATGGATCCATAGGGGTCTACTCCAATGACCTTTATATCCGGTATTTCTTCCTTTAAACGTCTCGCTACTCCGGATATGGTACCCCCGGTACCCACACCTATTACTACCATATCCAGTTCATTATCGAAGTCCATAAGTATTTCATCTGCCGTACCGTAATAGTGGGCATCAGGATTATCCGGATTTGAATATTGGTCAAGGATAAATGAACCAGGAATTTCTTTATTTAAGCGCTTTGCAACCCCGATAAGGCTTTCAGGAGAATCGTGTTGAGCCTCAGTCGGAGTCCGTATGATTTCAGCACCTAGTGCTTCCAGTACAGTTTGTTTTTCTGTACTCATTTTTTCAGGCATCGTGATTATGAGTTTATACCCCTTGACTGCAGCTGCAAGTGCCAGTCCAATGCCTGTGTTTCCAGACGTAGGTTCGATCAGGGTATCGCCTGGCTTGATTCGACCGTCTTTTTCTGCTTCTTCAATCATTCGAACTCCGATCCGGTCCTTCAGTGATCCACCGGCACTTAAATACTCGCATTTTCCATAAAGCTCACAATCTAGTGCTTTCCCGATGGAAGTTAATGGTACCACTGGAGTATCCCCAATTGTCTCAAGTATATTTTTATGGATCATATCAGTTCTGAGTTTTTCAGTTATGCAATTGTTGTGTCTAACGAAGTTACTTTAAATTAGTTAATACAAATCAGAGGATAAATTTATGAAAAGACTGAAGGATAAAATTGCTGTTATCACAGGTGGTGGAAATGGAATTGGTTACGCAACAGTCAAGAAATTTTTATCAGAAGGCGCACATACAATTATTGCAGAGATTAATGAAATCGCTGGAAAGAAAGCGCATGATGCACTTGGGAAACATTTTAAGAATGTTGATTTCATTCAAGTCGATGTGAGTAAAAAGGAGAGTGTTGATAATTTATTCAACCTGGTAAAACTCCGTCACGGGCGTTGCGATATTCTTGTAAACAATGCTGGAATTTTATTGGACAGTACATTGAAAAATCTTGATGAAGATACATTTCAAAAAGTCATCGATGTCAATTTAAAAGGTGTTTATTTGTGTTCACGCGCGGCAGCTGATATTATGCGTGAGAGCGGAAATGGCGGGGTAATTCTGAGTGCATCATCAGTAGTAGCTCATTATGGTAATTTTGGGCAGACTGTCTATGTGGCATCCAAATCCGGCGTGATTGGCATGACAAAGGTGTGGTCAAGAGAATTGGGGAAATATAATATTCGGGTTAATGCCGTTGCACCAGGATTCATTCGTACAGAAATGATGTCACAATTACCAGAAAAAATTGCAGAGAAATTATCAGCTAAGGTTCCAATTGGACGCTGGGGTAAGGCAGAAGAGATAGCAAACGTCTATTGTTTCCTGGCAAGCGATGAAGCCAGTTATATTACCGGAGCCGTTCTGAACGTTGATGGAGGTGCAGTTTTGTAATTGAATCTTAAAGAAATTTACCTGAGTTATTTAAAAAAGGGGGAATCAATAGTGATTCCCCCTTTCCGTAAGTATGACTAAAAATTAATAAATCATTATTTCTTTTATTATTTAATCAACCTTGATCTCGATTTCAGGTTCTTTCACTTCTTCCAGCTTGGGCAGGGTAACTGCCAGAACGCCGTCCTTGAATTTCGCTTTTATCTCATTTTCGTTCACTGAATCAGGCAGGATGAAATTGCGATCGAATCTTCCTCTCCGTCTTTCTATCTTGTAATAGTCATCCCTGTCATCTTTTTGCTCACCTGATCGCTCACCAGTAATATGAAGCTTATTATCTTTCACGTTGATCTTTATGTCCTTTTTAGTAAGACCAGGTAGATCTGCAAAAAGAGTGAACTTGTCATTGTCTTCTTTGATATC
>JAZGBQ010000046.1:0-3118 GCA_036476435.1 Fidelibacterota bacterium | reverse complement strand
TTTTCATGGTTTATTATCAGGATAATCAATGAAAATAGCAGCTTTCAACGCACGTCATTATGATTAAAGGGTTCTAAATTTAATGAACATGCTGCCGGGTAAATTCATTATTACGTTCTTTCTTGTTCTGCAGGTCTTTGTGTTACCGGCACGCAATCAAACTGGAAACACCCTGCAGGAACATGGAATCCAGTGGGAATCGCTTCATACCAGCCACTTTGTTATTCATTATCCACGAGATCATTATTCGGCAGCTATGCGGATTGCCCTGGTCAGCGAAGAACTGTATCCATCCGTCTGTCAATCTTTGAACAGCTATCCTGAGGTTACCAACATTGTTGTACGATCAAGGATTGATTATCCTACCGGATTCACAGTAAATATACCCTGGCGGATCGAGATCAGCCTGACTGAACCCTCCGGGGACGAATTCAAATTGAACGATAGCTGGCTGCGCGTGCTGCTTACCCATGAATTCACACATATTGCCCATATGCGTAAAAGCCGGCGGCTGACAAAACTGGCTGGGATAATTACAGGTGAGTACGGGTCGATCCTGCAGCAGCTGGTCCCTAACTGGTTCACAGAAGGTCTGGCAACGTATAATGAGACGCGCTTCACAGCGGGCGGCAGGGGCCGATCAGAAGCGTTCACCATGCTTTTAAAAGGTTCGCTGCTGGGTCATCCATCTTGGACGGTGAACAACATTAATTATTCGAGTAGAAAACGTAAGCCCACGGGAAATATGATGTATGTGTCAGGCAACAGGATTGTAGAATTTTTAGATCAGACCGCTGGAGCTGATGTCCTGACCAGGATCATGGATGATTATACCAGCAATCCGATTTTAGGATTGTACCGTGTGATTGAACAGCATACGGGACTGGATCGGGAAGAATTATATCATGCGGCCATGCATTCGTCTGCTCAATCCGACCGCAAGTTAATACCAGATGCGGATTACAACATTCGAGCAGCTATTGACCCCCTTGACGATATGTCAATACCAAGGTGGATCAATGACAGACAGCTGTCCTATTATCGAAAAGGAGTTGCCGATCCTCAGGAAATTAATTTACTTGATCCGGACGGGACGCACACAACGATAGTGCGCACAAAACTGACCGATCGTAATAATAGTCTTACCTTGAACGACAGCATCTTGATCACTGCAGAACTATTTACAGATCCTTTTTATGGTACCCAGATAATATCAGATCTTGTGCGCTATGATCTGCAGGAAGGAAGGAAAGTCCGTTTAACAAAAGGGCAGAGACTCTTTAGTCCGGATCTCTCGAAGAAAGGCCGGAATTTGATCGCTGTGCAAAACATTGAGAACCAGACGAGGATTGTTCAGGTGAACGCTGAGACCGGAGAGATCAAACCACTTATTCTAATAAAGGATACCTTTTTATCAAACCCAAGCCAATCTCCAGATAGTAACAAAATCGCATATGTTTTGAGAGATCGTGAAGGGAAACAGAATATTGCGATTTTTTCTCGAAAAACCCGACAGTGGACCTATCCTTATCAGCCCAATGATCATCATGATAACTTTCCAGCCTGGACACCTGACAGCCGCCATGTGTTGTATTCGACCGATGGAGCCGGTGTTTTTAACATCTGGGCGGTTGAATTGGAATCGGGGAAGCAGTGGCAGGTAACAAAAACGTCATTAGGTGCCTTTTCACCACAGGTCTCCCCAAACGGGAAAAGGCTGGCAGTCAAGGTTTATACACCGGACGGGTATCGTATCGCGACAACAGCCTTTGATCCAAGTCTCTGGAAACCCATAAACCCGAACCTGTCAAAAGCATCTTCGGGAAACGTCTCTGATGAAGAACAATACGCAAAAATTGGAATTGTATCGCAGGACTTTCCACGTAAACACTATCGTGGATTTCGATCCGCATTAATACCTAACAGCTGGATGCCCTTAATTTTTCTGGATGAGGACAACTCAGTTGTTGCAATGTATTTTAATGGAGCTGATCCGTTGCAATTTCATGAATTCCTAGGAATAATAGGGATCTATAGAAATACTTCATATCCTTATTATGATATTGCTTACTCATACAAAAAAAGTTGGCCCGGAATTGGACTCAGGATAACAAAAAATTCCTATCAAGTTGACCATACTGATTCCGATGATCGGTGGCAGCCGGACAGATATGAGATCAGATTGAATTTTCCTCTCACAATTGATACTAATGTGAACAGGTCCTATATAAATGGCAACGTGATCTATAAATACCAACGCAATGAACGTTTCGGACATTCACAAATCCAGGAAATATTGAGCAATGAAAGCATTCAACTGGTCTCATCATACGGAAATTATATCCAGGCGGCCAAGGATATTGTTCCAAGGCTTGGTATTTTTATTACAGGACAAGTGGAAATCCCCATGGGAATTTTTGAGCAGCGCGTTGAAAAATCGCAAAGAATTGGCGAGATCTTAGTTTACCTGCCGTCCATCCTGAAGCACCATTCGATTTCGATCCTTTTGAACGCACATAAACGAGATGGTATCGCAAAATACTATAACTCAGCAGCGACGCCGTACGGTCATTTACATCTGCCCCTGGAGAACCTGGTTAGACTTCAGTTACGATATATTTTTCCAGTTGCATATATTGAAGAATCATTTTGGATAAATCCCATATATATGAACATCCTGAGTGCATCAATATTTCTCGATGCAGGTGAAGGTTGGGTAAAATCCGGTAATCATTTTGACCATAGCAGGCGTTCCTACGGCCTTGATCTCAATATCACAGGATTCTTATTTTATCGTTTCCCGTTCAAAGCTGGACTGGACGTACTGTTCCTCGGGGATAATAAAGGCCCAACACTGAATCCTTACATCCGCATAGGTATCTTTTAACCTATACGATCCGGTTTTGTCAATACACCCGTCGACTTTTGATACAAACAGTCAGATGTAATCGACGATTATGTATTTATTTTTTACCAGCGATCGCTAGTACCTGAGTTCACCATATGATTTCCTTTTCTTTTAAAAATTTTATTTTTCATTATTATTTGACCAATGGTTCGACCCTGGATCATCCGTTTTGATTAGTTCCTGATCCATTCTGGTTAGTCCCGGATCCAT
>JAZGBQ010000045.1:0-3525 GCA_036476435.1 Fidelibacterota bacterium | reverse complement strand
GATTGTTGATGACCCTACCAAAGGAGTCTTTGAGTACTGCATTAATTGGACCGTTCATAGTTTCAAGCATTGTCATATTCAAATTAAACGTCTAATACAACATTCGTTTTCGGTTTGGAACAACATATCAGCACATATCCCTGATCTGGTGGATTTAACGGTTCTTCAGAATATTCAATCTCACCATAATTCAGCTTGGAAGCACAGGTATGACAAATTCCCGATCTGCAACTATAATCAGGGCTAAGCCCGTTAGCTTCGGCCAAATCAAGTATACTGTCAAAAGAATTATTCCAGTTGGTTTTTACACCTGAACTGGAAAAATTTACTTCAATTTCCCCACAACATTCCGATGCCGCGGCAACTCTCTTTTCGGTAGATATTTTTGATCTGTCCTTGAGTACGGATGCAGGACCAAAAAACTCGTAATGAACTTTATCACCTGAAACGCCCATATCAACCAGTCCGTTAAACAATGACTGCATAAATGGGGTTGGGCCACAGAGATAAAAATCAACTTCCTTACCGGGTAACAGTTTTTTAACTAATTCTGTGTCCACATATCCAACATCGTCATAAACAACTCCCTCTTTGTCATCGGGTAGTGGTTTGCTGTATCTGATATGAACACTGACATTCTTGTTTTCTTTTGCAACAAGGTGTACATGTTTTCCAAAAACATGTTCACGGCTGTTTCGGGCACCGTGAATGAACCATACGGGGCGCTTTGATCCCGAATCTACAATTGCGTTCAACATACTAACTAACGGGGTCGTACCCACGCCGGCACTTAGAAGCACCACGGGATTTTCAGCCCTGGGATCAAGAAAGAATTTTCCTCTCGGTGACTTTGCCAACAACTTATCTCCTGAATTTACGTGGTCGTGAAAGTAATTGGAAGAAACTCCGGGATATAGGTCCGGCCGGTCAGGAGGTGCCGGCTCCCTCTTGATAGTTAGCCTGTAATGATCTCTATTGGGGCTGTCGGAGAGTGAATAAGTCCTATATACTGGTTTATATTGTCCGGGTATATCAAGCTTTAAAGGAAGAAACTGCCCCGGCATGAAAATGGGTAATGGCTTGCCATCCTCCGAAACTAAATAGAATGAAGTTATTGTATCGCTTTCTGGTACCTTCTTATCAACAATTAAAACTCTATATTTCTCCTGGGTCTTTTCTGAGATTTCTGCTTTGGCCAGGCGGTCTTCAAACGATTTCCTCCAGCCGGGTGATAGGGCTTCGATGCGAAGTGCCTTCCTGGCATCATCCATATTATCTAATTCAAAATAAAGAAGCCTATTCATTTCTGCTACGGTCATACGAACCGGATCTTCATGCACCTTTTCTATTAAATCACCTGACCCAACTTCTCCTTCTTCAAGTACACGGAAATAAAATCCCGGACGGTTGCTTTTAAGTACCTGATTATAAAATCCCTCAATATCCATTTTAATAGCGAGTTTATAGCATGTAACCCTGGGCTGAGATACCTCAAAAAGCGCAGTTCCAATTTGAAATCTATCTCCAATATGAATGTCTTCGTCCAGCATTCCCTCAACTGTAAAATTTTCACCAAATTGCCCCATCTTGAAGTCCTTTCTATTTAACTCGTTTTCCCAGAAAGTATAATTTTCGTAAGAATAGACCAATACGGCCCTCTGTTCGCCACCGTGAGCTATAAGGTCCGCCTGGCCGTCTCCTTCGAGATTTAGAGTATTTACCTTAACCCGGCCTTCAACCGGTTCTTTGAAAATTCCGGTAATTATTGTCTTACCCTTATAGGTAACCTCTTTAGCTAATGAGACATTTACCGACAATAGTTTCATATAATAGACCTCTTAAATTATTATAGTTTATAATATATTGTATAGTAAAGAGCACTAACATTTAGAGATTAATTTTTATGAAGAATTCAGATGTAAATTGGGATGACTGCTGTTGTGAAGGGCCTTTCCACGAGGGCGAATGCGAGGCTCAGAAAAAAGCCGGTGAGCAGGACATAGCCAAACGTGTGGGGCGTGTAATAACTGACAGTATACCAAGCGGCGCAATTGAATTTATAAACATGCAGTCATTGGTTGTTACGAGCAGTATTGACAATGAAGGAGATATTTGGACTTCAATTTTTTTAGGTAAACCAGGTTTCGTAACTACCCTTTCCCGACAAAAAGTGAAGATCAATGTTTCAGATATTCTTGGCAGTAAAACCGATCCATTCTGGGAGAATATCAATGAGAATAAGAATATCGGTATGCTTTTTATTGAGTTTACTACAAGAATGAGGTTAAGGCTAAACGGAGTTGTATCTTTCCAAGACGACAATATTATTGTCTCCGTTGAACAAGCTTATCCGAATTGCCCCAAATACATTCAGCGAAGGGAAATAGAAATTGCCGGGAATGATATCGTTCACCAAGGTTTTAAAGTCGATGGTAGTTTATTGACACATGACTTAAAGGAATGGATAAAAACTTCGGATACATTATTTGTAGGCAGTTCAGACAGTAAAAATAATCTCGATGCTTCCCATAGGGGAGGAAACCCTGGGTTCGTGGAAATAGTTGATGATAGTACACTTAAAATACCAGACTATCCTGGAAACAGCATGTTTAATACATTGGGTAATTTTATGTCGAATCCGAATGCAGGTTTATTATTTGTGGATTTTAATGAAGGTAGAACCTTACAACTTACAGGCGAAGCTGAAATCGTCTGGAGTGAAGAAGACGCTGAAGAAAAAACTGGAGGAACCATGCGGTTCTGGAAATTTTTTATTTCCAAGTGGATCCAAATTGATTCACTCAAAGGTTTGAACTGGAAATTTATTGATTATTCTCCTTTCAATCCTTAATGTAAAATTTACAAATAAATAGTACTAACGAATAGATACATCAAGGAGACATGAGAATTGACAAACGACAGAGCACAGTGGTGTCTGCTGTAGCCCTTGTTAGGCCGCAGCTCGTGTTGCTCTCAAATCCAGACTCCAAGCTCCCGCTCCTTGCCATAGAATGTACAAACTCATCACAATTACTATCAACGGGATAATTGGCTCGCTCGGTTGCAGAGGAAACAAAGAGGGATCATCAACTACCTGGTGCACATAGGTTGCTACCACCATGATGCCAATCATCATTACGGCCGCTGGGCGGACAAATGCTCCAACGGCGAGTACAATACCAAGTGCTATCTCAAGAAAGGGGACAGTCCATAGTGATACTGTGTACAGGGGGATATTCGCAGCAAGCAACTGGCCCGACCATGCTTCGGCAAGCATAGGGATTAGTAGCTTCATGGAACCTGACATGAGGAACATCACAGCAAGTAAGATACGTATACTTCCTACCAGTTTGTTGTCGGATGTCCTTAGAATGTCATCTAAAGTCATTGCCGAATTCTCCTCGTCATCCTAGGTTCTCATCTCTGTCGCCTGCTGCCTTAAATATATTATACTGGTGCTACCACTAATTAATCAATGACCTGAATCACTGCTGAAGAATTTAGTTGTTTATCGAAAATCCAACT
>JAZGBQ010000044.1:0-2894 GCA_036476435.1 Fidelibacterota bacterium | reverse complement strand
GAGAATAATAAATGTTTAAAAGACTAATTAGGTTTTTTGCTACAGGAGAAGATAAACCGCTCCTTAAAGATAAAAACTTGATTGCAAAAATTTATAAGAATAAACGCAGCAGTCTTTTTATTTCGTTAGTACTTGGTTACGGATTCTTTTATACAACCAGACTCAGCCTGTCAGTAGCAAAAAAACAAATGGTAGATACCGGTATTTTAGATGTCCCACAGCTCGGAATTATCGGTGCAGTGCTTTTATATGTTTATGCTATTGGGAAATTCACAAATGGTTTCTTAGCTGATAGAGCAAATATTAAGAGGTTTATGTCGATAGCTTTAATGGGATCAGCAATTATTAACCTACTTTTTGGTTTCACTGATTATTTTATAATATTTGCAATACTCTGGGGATTTAACGGGTGGTTCCAGTCTATTGGATCGGCACCAAGTGTAGTTTCTCTTTGCCAGTGGTTCAGCAACAATGAAAGAGGGACCCGTTACGGTATATGGGCCGGGGCACACAACATTGGCGAGGGTCTTACTTTTATTGGAACTTCCATATTAGTGAGTATTCTTGGCTGGCAATGGGGATTTTTTGGTCCCGGACTGGCGTGTATTTTAGTTGCATCAATATTATTTATTACTCTTCAAGACAGACCGCAAACTTATGGACTCCCACAGGTTGCTGACTACAAGAATGATTATTCAGCCGGGAAACCTTCAACAGAACCAATAAGAAAACTACAGTTACTGGTATTAAAAAGTCCCGTTGTCTGGGTCCTTGGTCTCAGCAGCGCTCTCATGTACGTCACTCGCTATGCAATTCATAGCTGGGGACCGTTTTATTTACAGGAAGTTAAAAACTACTCCGTTGTCGAGGCCGGGGTCCTGATCGGCGCAAATACCATAGTTGGATTAGCCGGCGCTATATTTTCGGGTTTTCTCTCAGATAGGTTTTTCCATTCAAGAAGGAATGTCCCCACCCTTTTGTACGGATTACTTTTAACCGGTTCGTTGTTTATGCTTTATGCTGTACCACCTGGCAATCGATGGTTAGATGTAATTGCACTGGCTGGTTTTGAATTTGCTATTGGCGGATTAATTGTGTTCCTCGCAGGATTAATTGCAGTGGATGTTATGCCAATTCGCGCAGCTGGCGCTGTAAAGGGAGTAATAGGATTATTCAGTTATATTGGCGCTGCTACTCAGGACTGGATCAGCGGGTATTTGATCGATTCAGGTAAAACAGTCATTGAAGGTGTAGACTCATACAACTTTGACAAGGCATTTTATTTTTGGATTGGAGCTTCAATAATCTCCATGATTCTTGCCTTAACAGTCTGGAATGTCAAACCGAAAGAATAGCACGCACAGTGAAAACCAAGAACACTGCAATTCCTTCAAATCATAAGAAATTACCCTTATTAATATCATGCCTCTGTTTATTTCTGTTGCACAATTGTACGGATAGAGGATCACTTCCTGACCGTGGTGTATGTGCCCATAGGGGGGCAAGTAATACCCACCCTGAAAATACTTTATCAGCATTTAAGGAGGCAATTCGACTGGGAGCCCAGATGATCGAGTTTGATGTAAGAATGACAATTGACAGTTTCTTAGTTGTAATTCATGACGATAGCCTGGAACGAACAACAAACGGGCAAGGTAAAGTCTCGGAGAAGAGCTTATCGGAATTACTTTCACTTGATGCCGGATCATGGAAAGATTTAAAATTTTCAGGTGAAAAGATTCCGCTTTTTTCAGAGGTAATTGATATAATGCCTAGAAATACCTGGCTGAACATCCATATCAAGGGAGATCAGGAGACCGCGTATCGGGCTGCAGGAATAATTGAAGCAAAAAATCGAATGCATCAAGCCATATTTGCCTGTAAACTGGAAGCGGCAAATACAATACGTCAGGTTAACGATTCACTGATTCTCTGTAATATGGAAAGGTTAGAATCTGCTGAGGAGTATGTTGACAGTACCATTGCCATGAAATATGATTTCATCCAATTGAAAACTCGTGCGGATACAACCTTGTCGGATTTGATTGGGAAACTCAAAGAAAATAACATTCGAATAAATTATTTCGAGACTGATTCTAAAGATAAATTCAAAAGTTTAATTAGTGAAGGTATCGATTTTACCCTAACTGATAACCTGAGCGAACTCATTGAAGTTGCAAAAGAATTTGATGTGGAGCCTGTTAGACCAAAATATTAACAGTACTTACAATAGTTTATAAATAGATAGTATAGTGGAGAGATCAATGATAAGAGCCATTATTATAAGTCTTACAATCATTATTAATTCGACCATCTGTTTTTGTGAAGACGAAAAATTTTCAGAGTTAATGCGATTCAACGCAAAAGAAGCTCGACAGGGCGTTGCCGTTGATGAGAATTTCATATATGTCATCGGAACCAGAGAAATTGGCAAGTATGACAAAGTTACCGGGAATTTTATTACATCCTGGAACGAGAACGAGAATGGACCAATAATTCACCTGGATAGCGGTGCTATAATTGACGGAAGACTTTATTGTGCGCATTCGAATTATCCCAAGGTACCTATGACCAGTTCAGTGGAGGTCTGGGATGCTGAAACTCTGCAACATATCGGCTCTCACAGTTTTGGGATACGTTGGGGATCCTGCACGTGGGTAGATTATTACGATGGATACTGGTGGGCTGCATTTGCACATTATGATAAGTGGAAATCGGAAACCGGTAAAGGAACAGAATGGACCACGATAGTCAAATTCAATGAAGAATGGCATTATGTGAACGCGTGGGTATTCCCTGATGAAGTTATTGAGAGGTTTCGGCCAAAGAGCAATTCCGGTGGATCATGGGGACCTGATGGACTGCTTTATTGCACGGGACACGACAGCACAGAA
>JAZGBQ010000043.1:0-2338 GCA_036476435.1 Fidelibacterota bacterium | reverse complement strand
TCAAGTGTTTATTCAGGACTTTAATCCAATGATTCATGAATAAAATTTAAAAACATTGAGGACAGTTTTACATCGTGTTCTAATGATTGTCGAGCGGAATAGTCTTTCTACAGTCACTTTTAACAATACTTACTGAGGGTAATTAACCGTGATCAGTTCCCATTAATTGGACCATTTTCTAAGATAGTATTTTAATGGTTATTCAACTGTAAACTGAAATTTACATATTTCTAACCAAATCCATCTTACGGTATAATGTGCTCATTGATAATGGATTGTTTGTAGATTTATCTGGTATGTATAAAAAACAGGTAAATATTGCAGATTCAATAGTCGGTCATGTCCGAAGAAATCCAGTCATGGGTGATACGTTGGAAGGCATTACAGGTTGGTTGCGAGAGAAGGAGCGGATTAGTTGCACTATAGCTGATGTAGCATCTTCTTTGGAAAGATTGTTACTGGATGGAATCATCAAGGAGAGAGTGACCAAAGAAGGGACCATATTCTATATGGCTTGGGATAAAGGAAATCAGGATTAAAATAATCTATATTTTGGATACATACGGGATACGGAAGTGTCTCGTCCGTCTATAAACCTTATAACTCTTTGTCAAGAGGTCGGTCCTTTAATTATCCTTGGGGTACCCACCCAACCTTTGGGAGTGGGGGGTCTATTTTCTACCTATGTCGGTCTTACACACCACAGGAGAATATATACCCTAAATTATTTTTTCATTTGTATATATATGTATTTCGATATAGCGTCGGGTATATAAAATATTCGAATTATAGTATTATACGCACTATTGAGACTCGGTTAAGAGTAAATATATAATTAAAAGTAAACGGAGAGGTGTGCAATGGGGAATTTAATTTATAACAGGGGCTTTCAATTCAGTCAAATTTCCGCATCTTTTTTGCGACAAATTTCTATTCTTTAGTTCATCAATCAAACAAGGAGGAATTTGTGAAAAATCTAATTTCATTATTTTTACTTACGCCAATTTTAATTTTTTCACAAGTACCAGAGGAAAAGCGTGATACAAAGATTCGTCAAATTAATTTACAAATAGGAGCTGGTGTCGAATATGCGAATAATAGCGAATTTGGTATTTTCGGTCAATATAATTTGAATGATAATATTTCGTTTATCGGAAAAATCAGAAATTGTACTCATGATGATAAAGTGTATTTTTCACCTGGAGTAAAGTATTATTTCAATAATACTTTCTATGATATAATACCTTTTATCGATATTAGATACGAAAAAGTGCACTATGATCTAAAATGGTCAGATTCTGGCTATGGTTATGACCGAAGGTACAATCCATTAACGGACCAATATGAATGGTATCAAATAAAGACAACAAATTCTGGTTCATCAATAATTAATACACAGGCTCTGTCCATTTCTGGAGGAGGGGAATATAAAATTAATAATATAGGTATTAATACTTCCCTTGGAATATCTTATTATACAAAAATAGAAGGTGATTCCGATGAAAAAACTAAATTATCATTCACAATTGGTGTTTTATATTATTTTGGTAAGTAAACGGTAAATCTTGACCTGCCCCCAAGAGTTGTTCCAATGTTTAACTTAGAATAATGGAATTATTTTTCCGGATACATACGGGATACCGAAGTGTCTTGTCTGTCGGTAAGCCTTATAACTACCAGTCAAGAGGTCGAACCAATTTAGAGGAGGGTAGGTCGCCTCGGGGTGGGGGTCGTATACTATCTGTATATAGCCCGCATACAATTTATTTCCAAAAAGGAAAAATTAAATGCCAGTGGGATTCGGATTTTATTAACGAGGTCCCCACCCACCAATGGGGAGGCGGGGGGCTCTGATATAATATATTGCACACTGTCAAATTTTCGGTAGAAAAAAAGCCGGGTACTGATGGGGATGTACTCATATTAATTATTGATTATAAATGTTTTGAATATTATTCTTGTTTAGGCAATAAGGGGAGTGTAAGATAAAATTATCTCGTTTATTTCCTTCACATTTACAATTTTACTTAATTCTGGTTTGCTAAAACCTATGCAGACTTTGTCACCCGTGAATCTGATAACGAAAAAAATAATAAAAGTCGGAGTCTAATTATGTCGATCAGACTGAAAACATTCGAGTACAGTATATTACTCTTATCAATTATCTTGCTTATTGGTTGTCGTGGAGGAGGAACGGAATCCGATGATTTAGTAGACGTTCTTAATGACGCGGATAACGACGGTTATGCTGATAATGTTGATGCGTGTCAAGGATATGATGACTCCGTAGATCCAGACAACGATGGTGTACCAAGTGGTTGCGATTTATGTGAAGGAC
>JAZGBQ010000042.1:0-2142 GCA_036476435.1 Fidelibacterota bacterium | reverse complement strand
AGATGGTCTTCGTGATTTCATCCGCATTATATGAAAATTGCCTTTTGTTTCGGAATTAGCATACGTCAGATATTCTCGGTTGTCTCTATGTTTTCCTTAATTTCCCTCAGTCTCTGCGATAACTCATTCAGTGTAAACGGTTTCTGAATGAAACCTTCAGCTCCGGCGTCAATGATCTTCTGGGCGGGACCGTCTATAGAAAGGCCGCTGCACACATAGACCTTTGTCTCCGGACGAAGCTTACTGATAGGAGTGTAGACCTAGCCCTTTTAAGGTAGTACTTCTAACGCTTTCTACTTGCGATGAGTTTAGCAGTTGAAACATGAGGATGTTTGGGGTCACTTTTGCGCTTCACCACTGGTTTTTTGGGACCACGTGGATGCTTGAGAAACCTTGATAGTTTCACGTTCTTTGACAACTTCTTCAGGATAGCTATGAATTGCCTCTGTGTTAGTAGTCGGAACTCTTTCCATTCATCATGCGAGATAGCTATGATCATTCCTCGGTATGTTCCTGAAATTTCATCTGCAATATAGTAGCCAGACACTTTCTCCTCAACAATTTTCGTACCGTGTATGCTACATAATGCGGCCATTATCACAGATATCATCATATACGAAATCAAAGCAACACAGAAAGCAAAAAGTGCCGCAGGCGGGTATCCTAATGTGTTTATCTCTGAGTTAAACCATTTTTCCAGTTGTTGAAACGCTGTTTCGATGGTCCAACGGTCACGATATATTTCCGCAATCCTTCTGGCCCCTGCAGACCTTTTGGGCAAATTTGTTATGATGAATATTTCCTTATCGCCATCACGCGTTTCTTTTCTTAGCAATACCCGTATTCGCCTGAACCGATGCTGTTCGCCGTTGTGATTAATTACCATGATGGGTTGTTCAAAGACTTTCCCTGTCTCAGTTTTACCTATCGTTTTCTCTTTCCCAAGTACTGTATATGGCAAATTTCCATGTTGACGAAAAATTAGAAAAGCCTCTTTATCATCAATTCCACATGTAAATTCAACTGTGCAAAAATTGCGATCAGCTACCCACAAATCATCTTTATTAACTGTCGCCAAGACTGCATTTAGTAAAGAGCGCTCCTGGGCATGACCATCTTCACATGGAAATACGTCGACTGGAATCCCTAATACAGGATCATATACAACGAGCGATTTGCCCGGCAGTGCTCCGGCTGAAAGGGATCGCAATTCGTTGATACGATGCTCGGTGGCTTCGATGCAGTTTCCATCAAGCAGTTTAGCATTGTATCCGGGTAGGGGAGACCTTCTCGCACCTTTTAAACCCTCTATTACGGGAGTAACAGCACCAGCAGCATACCGAACCAATTCTGCTGAAGTGTTGACTTCAATTCCGTTGAGTTTGCTGTATAATGATACGACAGACACAGCGATTTCCTCTTGCGATGCCTGATAGGCTGCATGCACCGACTTTTGGCTGCCGCTCACCACCTGACTCATTATGTCGAAGACAGACGAAAACAATAAATCCCTCGTGTATTGTGAATCAGCAGTCTTTTCAAACCATAGATCCAACTGTTCCGGATTCAATGCACGTTCCATCATACCGCGCGCCATTACTGATATAGGGCTTTTGTCAACAAATCGTTCAAATATTGGGCTAAGCATTTTTGACACCTCCAAAAAGTTATAGTAATATAGCCTACTATAATCTTTGGAGCACAAAATGTCCAGCCATATTATTATCCATAATTACAATGGCTTATATCAATACTGGTTTGCCACCTTTAAAGGGTTGGAATAAGGAGCCTATCGAAAAAGTACCTGACAGCAGGAAGCAGCAAAAAAATAAGAATGACATCGACGCCGAAGACCGATAGATTATGTTTCCAGCTAATAAAATTCCCCGAGGCCCCTTTCATCAAAAGGATTCCGACCGCTATAAGCGTCCCCCCAAAAGCAACACCTGCAGCCACATTGTCCATTTCAATTTCCTCATGGATATCGTAGGAAGTGATTAGGTTATATATCCAGGCGAAAAAAACCAATGCGACCTGCCCCAGTATAAAGAATACGATTACCGTGCCGATTCCGCCGCCTTCACCGTGAATCGACCCTGCAATGACCAAACCGGACGCGATGTAAGATCCTAGCTGAACCGC
>JAZGBQ010000041.1:0-2476 GCA_036476435.1 Fidelibacterota bacterium | reverse complement strand
ACTGACAGGCTGAGTCTGGTCGTATAAAAGAATCCGTATCCAAAGACCAGCGAAATAAAAACACTCAAGCGTTTATGCTCATAAATCTTTCTGATCACATTTTTATCTTCAAGCAGAGGTTTGTCCGCACCCGTAGTAAAATAATCAATAAATTTTCTGAATATATTCATACTGTTAAAACTTATTATTTAGTTTGGTTTGAATAAAAGATGGTGACCTTCCCATACTATTGTTATTCGGATTCTAACATAGTTTGAGAATAAAAAAAGTTGCGGCGAACTGAATCGTTCGCCGCAACTTTTTATATAATTGATCACATTCTATAGGTAATGCCTAAAGTGCCGTAGGAATTAAATTTAGCCCATTGTCTAATTACTGAATAATCTTCATTAGGATCACCAAATACTTCGTGTTCCTCTTGATCAGTCAGATTATTTAACTGTAATGTAACTGACAAGTTATCAGTGATGTCTTTTGTAGCTGAGATATCAAGATGATATTCACTATCATAATAAGCATCATTGTATTTATCTTTTCCGACACTTCCTAATATGTCATCCCTGAAATTGTTTGAGATTACAAATGAAAGGCCAATTTCAGGATTATCATACATCAATGCCAGGTTCATGATTTTCTCCGGACTGCTCGGCAACGGCATTTCTCTGCCGCCTACATCAACCTTGGACTTTGTATAGGTAAAGTTGGCATAAATGCTGAAGTAATTAAGGAATGGTACGTTAAGGATATTTAGTCTTTGATTTACCGCTAATTCAAACCCGGAAATTGTAGCATCATCATCACCATTGATCGGCATTGTAACTTCATATGATTGTCCATCAATAGTCTGTGTTTCTCTAGTTCCAACAATTATATCGGTCAACTTCTTATAAAATATGCCACCACTTAATAGTCCCAGATTCGAAGAGTATTTTTCAAACATTACATCGAAGCCTTGAGAATTTGTAGGTTTCAAATCTGGATTACCTTTTTCAATTTCCCGATCATCATCATCTCTGAATTCTACAGGTACCAAATCCACGTAGTTAGGGCGTGCAAGACCTGTTGAAAAAGCGAACCTTAAATTTGTATTGTTATCTAAGCGATAAGTAGCATGCACAGAGGGAAGCAGGTTTGAATAACTGACATCAGATTCTTCTTGATTTACCGATTCTTCAGCCAGGGTCTTATAGTTATTTGTAGTGTTCTCAAACCTTAATCCCGCTAAAATGCTAAGCTTATCACTAAAACTAATTGTCGTCATACCATATGCGGCTAATACCGTTTCTCCAGCATCGTAATTATCGTCCGTCATATCTAAGTATTTTACTTTTGAAGCACCAAGATAGTCTTCGTCATCAGGCTGCACAATTACATCTTCAAATCCCCATTCGCCCTCAGCTAATGTATGATCTTCAGCGAATTTTTTAAGCTCGAGTCTTACTTCTTCGAACTTGGTACTTTTATCAAGATATTTTCCACCAAGCTTAACGGTGCTAGCCCTGTTCATTAATTCATAGGGTATTTCAATATTCAACATTCCGGCAATATCAGCGTCTTGTTTCAATTTGTCATCTACCCTGATTCTGTTTAGTTCGAGTGGTTCTGCGCCGGGGAATTTAGTGGTTGGACCGAAGTCTTTAATTTCGTCGTTAGTAAATTGTGTTAAGTCAAGATCTCTGCCAAATCTAAAATAGGTTCTGGCAGGCATATCTTCTTGAGCTTTGATCCAACCTGCTGAATAGTCAACTTTAATGTCATTAAACTTGTGTTTTCCACCAAACATTACGGAGCTTAATGTCTGATCTTCCAGTCTGTTGCGAGTTTCTTTTTCATCTTCATTATCTTCAACAATCCACTCAACAGATCGTCTAATGTCATTGTCAAGATATTGGTTGTGATTAAGATTTAAGAATACATTGTTCAAATCGTCAAATTTGTATTCAGTGTTTACATTAATTCCCCATCGCTGCCTTTTAACATCATAATCGTTTGAATGTTGAGCCTCAATATGTTCAGCCGCTAGGTCATCATATTCAAACTCTCTAAGCGTTGTTCCACGATTTGTTTTATAATAACTTCCAGCAACCAAAACACCGAGTTTATTATTTAGGAATCTTGTTCCGCCAACTGCTGTTAAGTCAATAATATCCTTACCAAATTCATCATAATCTGAATGTTGAACGTTAATTCCACCTCCAACATGCAGTGTAAGCATACCTTCATCAGGAGCCTGCATCATCTCGAAATTAATGTTACCACCGATGGCATCTCCATCAATATCTGGGGTTAAGGCCTTGGTTACAACAATGTTTTCCATAAGATCCTGGTTCAATAGATCCATACCAACAGCTCTATCCGCACCGGGATCAGGAGCGGGTATTCTTTGCCCATTTACAGTAAGCGAGTTATACTCAGGCCCAATACCTCTAATTTGTACAAATTCACCTTCCCCCTGATCATATGAAATGGATACACC
>JAZGBQ010000040.1:0-5904 GCA_036476435.1 Fidelibacterota bacterium | reverse complement strand
TTAAAAGAGATTTCGTTAACGCTTGTTAATGTTCATTTAAAATGTTGTGGAGACGGTCTACTGGAGATGGGGAATGAAGATGATGAAGAATTTCGCAGGTATGCAGCCAGTCAGTATTTACATGATTATGTGTTGAATATGACAAGACAAGATAACGTAATAATTGCAGGTGACTGGAACGACATCCTGATAGAACCTGAGGATGAAAATATATTTTGGCCGCTGCTATCCGATTCTAGTGAATTTATGTTTGTTGATCTGGAAATAGCTTTCGGTGACAGCACTGCTTGGTCTTGGCCGGGATGGAGCAGTTCATATGGAGCAGCACATTTCGATCATATAGGTATCAATCTGAATTTATTTGATGAATTTGAATTTAATATGTCAACTGTTGTTACAATCCATGTTGAAGAATATTTCAGGAACGGTTCTGAAGCGTACGAAATGTACCTCTCAGATCACCGACCCGTAATGTGGACATTCAAACCCTAAGGGGATTATTGTTTTCATCCTCTTGGAAGGGTAAATTGAAATGATGCGATCAAGGCGAAAGAAATTTCCATTACTATTTATAACCGTTAGCTGGATATTAATTATATCCCTGCTTAATGCGCAGGAGGATTCCAGTGAGACGCATTCGCCATCGGCGCAATTAATCACCATCCCGACAGCTGGGATATTATCTCCGGGGACTTATTCATTCAATTTGAGAATTCAAAACCAGGGTGGTTTGAGTGCGGGTATGCATGTTGGGATTTTTGACAGATTTCAAATCGGCGTTGCATATGGGGCTAATGGTCTTATCGGTAACGGTGAGATCGAATGGCATCCTCGACCTGAGTTAAGTATAAAATACCGAGCACTTGATGAAGCATACTTAACACCGGGAATCGCTTTTGGGCTGGAAACGCAAGGATACGGACCTTATAATACAGCCGATTCTTTGAAGAGATATAACGTGAAAGCCTATGGTTTGTATGCTGTCGCAAGTAAAAATTGGCGTTTTGTCCTGGGGAATATGGGTATTCACGGAGGTATAAATATCAATTTTATTGAGACTGAAGACGGAGACACAGACCCAAACCTGTTTGTTGGTCTGGATATTGAGCTTAATCCCGAACTGTCATTATTGCTGGAGTACAACGCTGCACTTAATGAGAATGATATGAAGGCAAAAATGATTTCACAAACGCGCAGCGGGTATCTCAACGCAGCGGTACGGTGGACAATCGCCCAGAGACTGCATATTGAGTTGGATTTTAACAACCTGCTTTTTGACAGTGAACGGGTAGAATATTTTAATCGTGAGATCCAAATTACATACATAGAATACTTTAAATAAAGGGGTACAAATGAAAAAGACAATAGGATTAATCGTCCTCATAACAGGGTTGATATATGGACAAAGTTTCGATGACCTGATCTCCCAGTCTGATGTTTTCGATGATGACAACATGTACGCAGAAGCGTTGTCAGTTCTAAAACAGGCAGAGGGAATGGATTCGGAAAATTTTGAATTGATCTGGCGTTTAGCGCGAGTTCATTTCAATCTCTCCGATAGCTCTGAGGATGAAACTGTAATTTCCGAGAATATTTATGCGGGTTTTGGATATGCAGAACGAGCCCTGAACCTTGATCCGAACAGGGCTGAGTCGCATAAGTGGTATGGAATTTTGATTGGTCGTGTAGGTGAACTGGAAGGTACCAAGCAAAAGATCAAGAATTCCTACAAAGTTGCTGAGCATACCTTGCTTGCAATAGACCTGGATCCGGAAGATGATGGGAATTATCATGTCATGGGCCGCTGGCACATTACATTAGCCGATCTAAGCTGGATCGAGCGGACTGTGGCAAAGATCGTATATGCAACACCCCCCAAAGCCAGCTTTGAGGAAGCGCGATCGTATTTCCAGAAAGCCATTGATCTTGATCCGGAAGATATTCGCCATTATCTCTGGCTTGGAAAAACACTTGAAGAACTTAAGGATAAGGATGGTGCGGTCGTTGCATATCAAAAAGCGGTTGACCTGACGGCGGACACCGAAAGTGAAAAAATTCAACAAAAAGAGGCTCGGGAATTGCTTTCTGAATTATAATATTCTTTCAATATATTTACATTTAAGAATATACCTGCATCCCTGACGGAACCAGGGATGCAGGTCCCAATACGCACATAATTCCAAGGTAGTTAAAAAGTGAATTCCGAATTGACTCAACAAATTAAAGATTTTGCTCGAAATCTTGGTTTCCAAAAAGTTGGTGTGGCTCAGGCAGAAAAACATCCGGAATCCGCGGCCCGGCTGGCAAGTTGGTTGAACACTGGGCGGAATGCATCAATGCAATGGATGGAACGACGGAAGGAAGAAAGAGCAAATGTTTTGAATTACTTTCCAGAGGCGAAATCTGTAATTAGTGTTGGGATGAATTACTTTACGGAAAATAATGACCTGGCACACAAACCTCCGGTAAGGATCAGTCGCTACTCGTGGGGATTGGATTATCATATTCTTATCAAGGAGCGCTTACTTAAACTGGCAGAAAAAATAAAGTTTTCCAGTCCTGGTGTTAAAGCCGTCGTGTGTGTCGACACGGCTCCCGTAATGGAAAAGGTCTGGGCTCAGCAGGCAGGTTTGGGTTGGCAGGGCAAGCATACAAATCTTATATCTAGGGATTATGGAAGCTGGTTGTTCCTTGGTGAGGTCATTATTGATAAAAAATTGAATTTTGATAAACCATTCAATGATGATCTGTGTGGCGCGTGCAGTGCCTGTATTGACGCTTGCCCGACCAATGCTTTAACGGATTATGAAATTGATGCATCTAAATGTATCTCCTATTTAACGATAGAGCACCGGGATGTATTTAATCCAAATGAACAGCAGGCAGTGCAGGAGTGGATATTCGGATGCGACATATGTCAGGATGTTTGTCCCTGGAACATTAAAAAACAGATTATTTCAGGAGAGCCGATGTTCCAACCCAACCCTAAAATTACAAAGCGTGCGCTTTCTGACTGGCTGATATTAACTGAAGATGATTTCAAATCGATTTTTAAAGACTCAGCTATGAAAAGGTCAAAATATACAGGGTTAAAGCGTAACATTGCCGCAGTGAAAAGGAATGTTAATACATTTGAAATCGATTAATCCTCATCTTAGCTTTATTCATGGAATTTTTTATTATTTAAGGAAAGGAGCTTACTTAATATGCCAAAAATAGGGGTTGTTTTGTCAGGGTGCGGATTTTACGATGGCGCTGAGATCCAGGAAGCTGTGGTGACTTTGCTGGCTCTTGACCGAGCTGGGACCGAAGTGGAATTAATGGCACCGGATATTGATCAGCTACATGTGGTTAACCATTTGACCGGGAATGAAATGCCAGGTGAAACCCGTAACGTGTTAGTGGAATCCGCAAGAATTGTAAGGGGGAATATTAGAAATATAGCAGAAGTTAATGCAGATGATCTTGATGCTTTGATCTTCCCGGGAGGATTTGGTGTCGCGAAAAACCTATCTGATTATGCGATGGCCGGTCCCGAATGTGAAGTGAATCCCTATATCCATGATATGGTGGTGGCGGTTCGCAGGGCGGAAAAACCAATCGGAGTCATATGCATTGCACCTGCGATGATGGCAAAAATCATGGGTTCACGGGGAATAAAAGTCAACCTTACAATTGGAAGTGACGAAAAAACCGGGGCGGATATTGAAGTTATGGGAGCAAAACATGTGGCCTGTGATGTAAGGGATATTGTGATTGATAAAAAACATAAAGTAGTCTCAACGCCTGCCTATATGGAAGCAAAGTCTATTTCAGAGGCTGCAGATGGAATTGAAAAATTGGTTGCTGAGGTAACGAAAATGATTTGATGATCATTGATAATTTTTGTGTCTTGGTAACTATATGGTAAAAAAAGAGTGGCGTTTTTGCGCCACTCTTTCAATTTCAAGTAATTGCTTTTATTGGCGGTTTATTCGTCAATCGTCTAAATAGATATCAATAGATCCCATACCTATACTTACATCAACCTCGATAGTGGGTCGAGAATTTCTCCAATCAGAGCTGACCCATTCCTTTTTCTTCTTTTTTACCAGACCAATGACATTAACAGACGAAAGAAATGAATCATTAACATAAATCCTGATATTTGCATCTCCAGGTAAGATCATGTCCATAGAACCTAAACCGACGTCCACATCGACTTCCATATCAGTAATGTCTTCACCGCGTAAATCTATATCCGCAGAACCCAATCCTACATCGATTGATATATATTCTGACCTAATATTTCCTAACCCGCTGGCAGACAGATCCCCAAGGCCGTTATCAATATGAATGGATTTACATTTTATGGGATTTCTTTCGTTAATTTCAATTTCAACTTTACTCAAACCGCAATCTATAACCAAATTCGATATGCGGATATTAGAAAGATCAAGTTCAGCGGAACCTAGGCCAAAGTCCAAAGACAGGTCAGTACGAATGTTAGTAGGCAGTGTGAAGTCCATTTCGTTCTCATGCCGGTCCTTTAATTTTCCAAAACGAAGATCATTAAACTCAAAATCGTATTCATAATGATCGTCATCGTCATCGTCATCGCGTCGGTGCTTCTTGTGGCGTCTGATTTCATCTTTATCCCTGACCTTGATGGTAAATACGCCAGTATTGCCATATGAATCAAATTTTGCAACTGGTCGGACATCTCGTTCATTGTATTTTACCATTCCCTCTATAGTCGGAGATGATTCATTTGGATTTATCTCGAGTGACCCGAGGCCGTAAGAAAAATTCACTTCAAGATCGTCAAACTCCTCCACGGAATAAGAGAACGATTCGGTTGTGATCCATTCATCGCTTTCCTGCGCTGTGACTGCGGTTAATGTGAAAAGGAACAATAATAAGATAATGAAATATGTCTTCGAATGTTTCATGAGAATAACCTTAGAAGTTTAAGTTGAGACGCAAAGTAGTTTCAATTTCTTCGCGACCGTCAGTTGGTCGGGCAATGTTTACGCCCCATCCCCAATCGTGATGGTCTCCCAATCCGATACCAACACCGACGGCGTGTAGAAATTCATTGTTACTATTAAATATGGATCCAAAACCCTGGTTTTCCTTAAACCAGGCATAGCCCGCATCAGCAAAAAATTTGAACATCCAGTCACTGCTTAAAAATTCAGACGTAAATATAAGTTCCAGATTGGATTGAATAAATTCATCACCCACCTGGAATTTATATGGATGTGCACTGACAGAACCTAAGCCCCCGACACCAAACAACCTGTGGGGAGTAAAATCAAGATTTTTGGAAGTGCCTCCCAGTAACCGCACTCTAAGTAGAATTCCTTCAGTGAATTCCCAGTTCATCGCCGCCATACCTGTTGTTCTGGTAACTGTCTTTTGATCTTTTTCCACACCGTCAGTCATTTCAAAGCCGGTTTTGAAGGATTCGGATTCAAAAAACAAAGCCAGGCCATTTGTCAGCGGATTAAATGCTTCAGAACGATACGCCAAGGTGATCACGGTATAATCAATGTCGGTATCGAATTCCAGATCATTAAGACGTAATAGACGATCACGGTTAAACAAACTCCAAATATCAACAATATCCATTGAACTTTGGTTTACAGATGCCCAGCGTATTTTACCTTTCACGCGATTTAAGTCGATAGCAAAACCTATTTCCCAACCTTGCTCGTCCCAGCGATCATGGAAATCCTGACGAGCGAATAAAGCCGCGAGACTGTTTTCCATCTGGGGTAACCGGTAATAGTCATCTGTTCTTGAATCTTGGAATAAGCTGGTAAATAGAACAAAATTCCTATTTGTAAAAAATGATTTTTCGAATGTAAGACGTCCATGCAGTTCTTTCTGTCCAAATCGATATCCAAGGGAAAGATTCAG
>JAZGBQ010000004.1:0-3059 GCA_036476435.1 Fidelibacterota bacterium | reverse complement strand
CCCAACAGCTTCCCTGATGTTATTCTTGATCTTGTCCTGATCTTTGGCATCAATATCAATGAATACATTAATAATGGAAATGTTTTCCATTGAGGTAGACATAAAGCGATCAATACCGGTGACCGTTTGAATCTCTTTTTCGATCTTATTGGTAACATTAAGCTCTACATCCTCAGGTGAAGCCCCCGGATACCTTGTATAAATGTTGACAATTCCGTAATCAACCGCCGGATAAACATCACGTTTGATGTCAAGCAGCGTTCCTAATCCCATAATGATAATCATGATCGTGATGATATACGCCAGCATGTGACGTTCGGCAAAAAATCGGATGAAACCTTTCATGATTAATCCCCTTTAATTTCTAATAAATATCAGTATTATCGGACAGCAATTCATCCATGAGTTCCTTAATCTTCAACTGTAAAAGTTGATACCGCGCTGCATTTTCGGCATAGGTCAAACGCGCCTGTTCCTCACTGTCCTGGCTTTGAATCACAAATGCAAGATCGCTGCGTCCCTGGTTATAACGTTTTTGCTCTTCTTCGGTTTTTCGGGTTGCCGTTGCGATCTGTAATTTATTCAGATCCAGAGCTTTTTCGATCTCTTCGGACTGAATCATCAAATTTCTAAGACCGGCTTCCAATGAGATGGCGACTTCCTCGTCGGTATACTGCAGCTGCTTTAGCATAATGCTGAATTTTTCGGACTGCCGGGCTGCTGTGCGGTTTCCCAGGGGGTAACTAAAAGTAAGACCAATACCCAGATCGCCGGTCGAAAATGAATAAGCATCATTAAAATTTACACCGCCGTCTTTCAGTGTATACTGGGTATTCAGATACAATTGTGGTTTGACCAGTTCCTCAATTCCTTCTTTCTGACGTTCCAATTGTTTTATCTGTGCAGCCACTATACGCAATATGCGTGACCGTTCACGTACTAATTTTACCGCATCATCCGGTTGCATATTATTATGTCGATTATACAGGTCATAATCCGGAACCAGTATAATTAGTTCCGGCCATTGGGTGAGTACAGCCAACTCGGTTTGTTTCCCTCTCCACTGGGAAGTGATGAGAACTACCCCCTGTTCGGCGATGCGTACAGCATCTTCGGAACGCAGAACATCCACCTCATCAATTAGTTTTGCGGCGCGTTTGTCCCGCTCCCGCTCAAGTTGCTGTGCCGCCAGTTTGAGACGTTCCTGTGCGATATATTTTTGTTCGTCCAAAAGTACCCACTGTAAAAATTGTGTTGCGATCTGCAGCAAATATTGCTCCTGGTTTTCCAGAACCTGCAGGTATGCAATATCAACGCCGGTCTGACTTACTTCAAAACCTAAACGGTCAAGCGTCCCGGAAAAATTCTGAAACAACGGCTGGGAATAGGAGAACAGCAGGCGGCTTTGATAGTATTTGGACGGCCCGGTTTCAAACTCAAGATCAGGGATGGTTGGATTATTAAGCCAGGTGCCAAATGGCAATACAATATTTTCAAGTCCTTTTTGCTCGGAAAAATCAGACACTAATTGGAATGAAAGTCTCCCTCCGGTCTTCCAGAAAAGCCTTGAGGCTCCCAAATTCAAGCCCAGCTGATCAATCTGCTTGGGTGCAAAACTGGATGGCGGCAGCGGATTTTGACGGGCAAATTGGGGAATAGCGGACAACAACCAGTCCTGATCTCCTAAATATGCATCACGCTCCTTTTCTGCAATTATCGCGTTTAATTTTTCTTTATCGAAGAATGGATTGTTCTCCATTACTGCCGCCAGAACCTCATCCAGCGTAACCGATTGTGCTTGCAGCGGAAACAGGGAAATCCCTGCGATCATTGACAAAAACAATATAAATAGATTGCGATAACTAAACACGTCCCTACCTCCCCGATCTTATTGAATTGCTATCATAGTACCTTAATAGAAAAATTAACAGGCTACCATGATCTTTGATATGTCTAACTGTTTAAAAAACCTTAATTGAATTTTAAGCACGCGTACCCAGATGTTCAACATGTCGTTGTGAGTACTTTTGATCTAAAAATAGACATTATTCAGCCTGATCCAGGGCAGCATACTTCTGCCAGAACTGTACGGATTCCGCCCATTCCTCAGAATCATAACTAGCCGCGGTTCCACCGTGAAGCCGCAGCTGATTGCGCATCATGGTAACAGGATTCATGGGCATTTTTTTTACTTCCTCCGGGAGAGCATGAAAACTCACCAACTCCCAGGCAGCGTTTGAAGACTGCTCATTGTTCTCTACCAAGACATCATGGCTATAGAGGATCAGTTCCAGGCGCTCAGCAACGAGCAATTCGCCTGCTTCCGCCCTGATCTGAATATAGGCTTCTTCACCCTCCTGTCGCTGAATGAGGCGCGCAATAAGCGGCGTATCTCCGAATATTTTCACCAAGGGACAAACGAAATCCTTTGCGAATTCTTTATCGGCGATCACAATGATAACACCGTCCCTGTAACCTTTTGAATAATCACCCGCTGCTAACCTTTTACCGGCATGCTGAGCAATATCCTTAAACGTGTGTTTATCGGTAAAGGACTGACCCGAACCCTTTACCTGGCGGCGAACAAATTCATTTACCGCAACAGTATGTTTTTTCATCAATTCCTCAAGCACTTATTTTGGATTCAATGATATTAATGACTCATAAAAAAGACAACAATTTTACCATCAACACCTTTTAGACAATGAATTCTCCGAGATGTCACACGGCAGCTTACATACCGAATACAAGATTTGCCCTGTAATAAACAGTTGGTTTCGCATCATAGGTTTCGCAGTTTTGTTGCCATCAAGGAATTCGAAATTTCTATAAAAAGCATAGCCGGCTTCTATCTTCACATGCAGCCATTCAGTTAAATGTACCTGCATTGCCGGACTGATCGTCCCTTCCGAATATTCCATTTGAGGATTTTTTACTGAGAATTTATCCGGATTACCATGATGGCGGTCTCCCATAAATCTCATAGTCAACAAAAGATCAATTTTCGGATTGAGCTTATACGTAAGGCTCATATCAGTTGGCAACAAACCGGTCGCGCT
>JAZGBQ010000039.1:0-6052 GCA_036476435.1 Fidelibacterota bacterium | reverse complement strand
CCGACCGGACAGATATTACATGGTTTGCGTCAGGTTATCTTTTCCGGGGAATTCAATATCGCTGCGACTGCAGTACCTTTGGTACTTACAATTCTTTTGATATATCTTAATGGGGAGCTTTTAAAACGGAAAGTGGATCAATGAAGGCTTACCTATCCGGCGCGATGGAAAATGCGGTCAATGGAGGAGCTGATTGGCGTAGGGATATTTCAGAATGGTTGAATACTAATTTAGGTCACGATGCAATTGATCCAGTTCGGGAAACGCAGAAGTTGGTAGCTAAATATGGAGCCCAAGATTATCGTAATTGGAAGACAGATACACCAGACAAATTCCAGGAATTTATCCGTAAACTCATAATTAATGACTTAAATCTTATAAAAGAAAAAGCAGATTATTTGATTTGTCATTGGAATTACGATGTGCTAAAAGGTGGAGGTACCCACGGTGAGGTTACCATGGCATTTTCACAGGGGATACCGGTCTACCTTATCAATGATCTTGCTCTGGAAGACCTGAGTGGCTGGATCTTTGCCTGCTCATCGGAGGTCTATGAAAATATGGAACAATTGAAAGCAGGATTAATTGATAAATATGGAAAGTGAATCCAATGATAGGCCCCAAAGCAATCATCCATCTTGATCGACTAGCACACAATTACCGAACAATTTCCGATCATATTAATAATACTCCCATCATGGCAATCGTTAAAGCGAATGGATACGGTCATGGTGCGGTCCCGGTTGCGAAGACACTTCAAAATGAAGGAGCACATTATCTAGGTGTGTTTGCAGTTGAGGAAGCAGTTGAATTGAGAGATAATGGAATAACTGCAGATATTTTTCTTCTTAGCAGGTTGCAGTCTGATTTCCTTGAATATGCTGTTGAAAACAACATTACACTGATCCTTTCAGCGCCCGAAGATGTACGAATCATTGATGAATTTTATCATGAAACAGGGTTAAGAGTAAAAGTTCACTTGAAAGTTGATACCGGTATGACACGACTGGGGATACCGTTTGATCTTATTGAGAAAGTATTTGAGTCGGTTATGCTGTCACCAGGTATTAATAGTGAAGGCATCTATTCGCATTTTGCAACGGCCGACGAGGGCGACCTGAGTTATGCTAAACACCAGATAAGGCAGTTTGAAGAAATATTGGACCAGGCAGAAAAGCTTGGGCTTAAATTTAAATTTCGACATTGTTCCAATAGCGGTGCGATCTTAAACCTGCCGGAATCAAGATATGATCTCGTGCGTGTTGGCATGCTTCTATACGGAGCATATCCGTCCGACGAAGTTCCAACAAATCTTCCAATCGAACCAGTTATGTCGTTCAAAGCTCCCATCGTTATGGTACGCCACGTTCCAAAGGGAACATTCGTCAGTTATGGAGGAAAATATCAGACCGCACGAGATACTAATATTGGGGTCGTCCAGGTAGGTTTTGCCTATGGTTTCCCGCGACCCTGGTACTAGAATGGTTTTATACTCTATAAAGGACGAAAATATAAGATTGCTGGTCGGGTCTGCATGGATCAACTCACTGTCGATTTTGAAGATACCGTACCTGAAGCAAGCGAAGAGATACTGCTCTTTGGAAAGCATGGTGAGGATCTGTTGAAAGTAGAGGAAATTGCCAACTCTATCAGCAGTACGGTATATGTTCTGTTAACAGCAATCGGTGGTCGTACCAGGCGAATTTATACAGGTTCTAATCAGGTTTGATCAGGACAAGTTTTTTATTGCCTCGCGAATACTCAAATTGGAAAGAATTGACCCATTCCTGGCAACAAACCTTTTGACCCACGCAGGGTCAGTATATGCATAATTTCTTAATACCCAGCCAATAGCTTTCCGAATAAAAAATTCTTTCTCATGCGCTAATTTTTGAATGGTATACGCCAACAATTTTGTATTTGTGTGTCTTTTATGTTTGAGGTGTGCCAATAACGCTGCTCTTCGGACCCAGAAATTCTCGTCTTCGATCCATTGTTTGAGGACTGATTCGAATTGACGATATTCTAAGACTAGTTCTCCGATCAATTTTGCCGCTATCCAATCCAGAGTGTCCCAGTTTGTAGCGGTTCGGACAAGACCTTCGTACAAATTCCAGGACTTTTCTAACCTAAATTGTTTATAGGTTTCGGCAATCTCAAGTGCCTGATACATCTCTTCGCGATATTCACCATTCCATAGTTCAAGAATCAATTGATCATAATCGTTCCATTTTGATATAGGATATCGTTTTTTGGCGTGTCTGAAAATGGTGCGTCTTGGATTTGCCTGGACACCGTAAAACTTTTGATCCGTCTTCATGTATGCCTGCATTGCTGCTGCTTTGTCACTGTCGCCCGCTTTGGTTAGCTCGGTTCGAATAGTGACTACCAAAGGGTGCCGTTTGGGATTCATCTTTTTTCCATTGGTAGGTTCACATTTTGAACTATCCGCATGACCGGATAAAGGCGGTAAGTATCTTCAAGATATGGAGAGTGGCGATAGATATAATTAAGTTGTGCATTGGAATCATCAGCAAACCTGGGATCAGAACGTTTCTTTGTTTCAAAATTCTTCCGCAGCTTGACATCATTCATTAATAAACTGTCTGCTATTTCTTCAAAAACATAGGGCGAGAAATACTCACGCTGATCCAGAATAGATTCAAAGAAGTTCCATCGAAAAAATGAATCCGTGCCCTGTGGTTCCAGCGTTTCAACAATATACCGGTTTCCATCCTGGTTAAGTGGAACGACTACGTCACCTTTATAGAACATTTTCGATCTTATTGTAGGTTTTACAGATACACTGGTATGAAAATAATGGCCATTAGTTCGATCTGGAAGGACCGATTCTTCATCGATCGTATACATTTCACCTTCCACGAGCGTATCTTTAGTTATTGAGTATAGTTGAATTTGATTTAACTCAAGTCTTTCGATTACTTCACTCCATCCCTGAGGGATAATGTAATAGTGAGGTTTTTTTACGTTTACAATTGCTTTCGAATAGGCGGCAACAGGAATTTGTTTTTCATAGGGTGAGGATCGATCGTAAAATAGTCTTTTCTGACCGGTAACTCTGCTGGGTACATATTTCGCCTCGTACCCAAGATATAAAACTTGGTCAAACCGTGTTGAGTCCATTTCCCAGGTCAGGACAAATTCATCCTTTGAACGCATGAAATTATTGGCTTCATTTTTTATGGAAAGTAGTTCAGGTGTATTTTCCTCCATGATGTTGAGTATTGATTGAAGGAAGGATAGTGTGGATTTCACACGGTCCTTGTAGGGTTTCAGCATGTGTGCTTCGGATATGAATGCCAGTGTATTGAAAAGCGCTGCATACCCCGATGAATAACGGGGTGGATCTATCCCTGCCAACAGTCCTTTTTCGGGGGTATCACCTAATGGCGTTACATAAGGGATAATCGGGTATCTGTTCTTCTCCATTGAAGAATATAAGTCAGGTATTAACTTCGCCTCAATAAATTGACTGATAGCTGGAGGATAATTTTGAGGATTGGGTCCCAGAAACGTCATGATATGCTGATAATCGGCACCATTGGATGTGTGTGTATCTATAAGTATATCAGGTTTCCATTCGTGAAATATTGTTGTCAAAGTTTTGGCATTCTTTGAATCAGTTTTTATAAAATCCCTGTTCAGATCAAGATTTCTGGCATTTCCTCGGAATCCGTACTCTTGGGGTCCATTCTGATTTACCCGTGTAGTTGAATTTCGATTGAGTACACCACCAATATTATAAATTGGTATGATGCCGATTACAACATTGTCCGGTATGGAGCCCTGTATCAGCAGATCTTCGGCAAAACGGATACTGGCGTCGACACCGCAGGCTTCACCGGCGTGAATGGCATTGATAACCAACAACATCGACTTTCCCTGATCCCTGTAGGTTGCAGGATTTGGTAGCTTCCCAGGTATTGATGAGAAAATAAATAAATGCAAGGGCTTCCCACTGTCGGTCTCCCCGTATTTTACCAGATGGGCGTTATCATAGGTTGAATCCAGAACCTTGTACCAGTGAATGGCCTGATCATATGTTGGCGTTTCATTGTTCTCATATTTGAGTGGAATCTGACCAAATAACAGAACAGTAAATAAACCACTTATTAATAACCGCATAGACTTACCTCTCGTTATGATCTTTGAAGAAAAGTTGACGATCAGTTTGTAAAGAAATCAAAAATATTTCCCAACATATTTGATTCAGCCCGAAATAGCTCGGTATATTTACAACGTGAACAGGTGACGCTTGAAAATCTTATGTTTTGGACATCAAAAATTTTCGATAAAAATCCTCCTGTTGTACGAATTTCACTTACCTCACAATCATTATTTTCACATTTTGGACATTGATATTGCAGATCTTCCATTGCAATTCCTTTGACTTATATTTTTTCTTGGATTTAGTCCTTGATCATTTTAGGAAACTTTTTGATAGTAGTTTTCAGTATCTTCAGTAAATGACCCTAATTGTTTCGAAATAAGGCAAAGATAATTTAGCTCTACGTTCATCAACTCATCACGACGTAAATTTTCATTCGTTGACCCAATTAGAATTGCTAACGCTGACGGTAGTTGGTCTTTCAGAACATCCATGAAAAATAAAAATTTAGATACACGGAGGTACATGTTATTCACTGGCTTGATATTTCAATAATCCTGATCTTTTTAGCAGCTTTGCTGATTTATGGTTATTGGCAGGGTAGGAGAAATCGAACCATAAATGAATATTTTGTGGCTGGAAATGACCTCCCCTGGCCTGTGGCAATGCTATCAATAGTAGCTACAGAAACCTCGGTGCTTACATTTATAAGTATTCCAGGATTAGCTTATCGAGATGATTGGTATTTCTTGCAGATAGCAGCGGGCTATATCATCGGAAGAGTACTGGTCACCAGCATACTTTTACCGATTTATTATCGCAAAGGTGTTCTATCTATTTATCAAATTCTGGCAAATCGGTACGGATTGTTAATTCAAAAAGCAGCGTCATTTGTATTCCTGATTACACGAGTCTTTGCTGATGGAGTAAGGTTTCTGGCAGTTGGAATTATCGTACAGATTATTACCGGGTGGCCACTGGCCCTGGCGATCGTCATTATCGGTATTGTGACCGTATTCTATACCGTATATGGTGGGTTCAGAGCTGTAGCATGGATTGACGGATTTCAATTCATACTCTATATCGCAGGTGGCATAATTGCCATTGTTTATCTAATTGATCTCATGGATCGTCCAGTATCGGAATTAGTAACGCAACTGATAGATACGGGTAAAATTCAAATTTTACATTTTGATGGCAACTTTATTAAAAGTTCAAATCATTTCATTGCAGCACTGTTCGGAGGCATCCTTTTATCCTTTGCTTCCCATGGAGTTGATTACATGATGGTTCAAAGAGTACTCAGTACCAGAAATCTGAAAGCCGCAAAAAAAGCTCTCATAGGGAGCGGAATCTTTGTATTCATACAGTTCCTTGTGTTTCTGTTCGCAGGATCGTTGATTTATATATTTTATAATGGAGCAACAATTGAAATTGACCGGGAATTTCCAAAATTTATTGCCGAAGTTCTTCCCGTTGGAATAAAAGGAGCTTTACTGGCGGGAGTTCTAGCATCGGCTATGTCGACTTTGAGTTCATCGATTAATTCACTTGCTGCATCTACAACAATAGACTGGTTCAGAAATTCAAAAACTTTATTTGAAGCTCGGATCATCAGTTCGGTCTGGGCTGTCGTCCTCATCGTTATTGCAGTATTTTTTAATATTGGGTCCGAAGCGGTTGTAATAATCGGACTGCAAATTGCATCGTTTACTTATGGTGGTTTACTTGGTCTTTTTCTCCTGACAAAAATTAAACTACAATTAAAAAGTGTTAGTTTAATTATTGGATTATTATCAAGTATGCTGATCGTCCTGATAGCAAAAAATATTGGACTAGCCTGGACCTGGTTCATTGGATTAGCGGTATTGACAAATATTATTGTGGCCATTGTTGTTGATAGAATTATTTCATTGGTCCAGC
>JAZGBQ010000038.1:0-10692 GCA_036476435.1 Fidelibacterota bacterium | reverse complement strand
AGTAATTTGTTCAAATCATAGACAAACGTAAGCTTGTTATATTCTGAGTCAACGAATTTATAACTGAATCCTGCTGTGAAGTTTGTTGGTTGCGGATCAGCTTGTGCTGGATCGATGAAAGAAACTTTTGGTCCAATATTGGAAATCGTTAAACCAAGTGTCAAATTGGGGACGATAAAGGCTTTTTTCATATATCCAATATCAAAACCAAAATCAGTCGACTTACCTTTACCTTTTTCTGCCCCGGCTCCAAGATCAGCTAAACTTTGATGGATAATCTTTGCGCTTATTCCCACAGAGGAATTAGGTGATAAGATCGTGCTGTATGATAACGCTGTTGCAAACATATAACTTGAAAATGTTCCCAGGGAATTTCCTGATTCATCAGTTCGTTCCTGCGAACCGAGACTGAGATAGATAATATGACCCCCTACGGTACCAACATTTGGTATGTCTTTCCTTACCGCCAGAAAATCATAGTTCATATCATCAGCAAGATTAGGAAGCCAATTAACATGCATCAGCGCAATTTCCGTGCCTTTTTGAAAGCCTAATCCGGCAGGATTCCAATAACTTGCGTAGGCATCGTCAGCCACACCGGCGTGTGCCTCCCCCATTCCTGCCGCTCTGGCGCTAGGGGATATTAACAAAAAGATGGAACCAGCTTCACTTTGTGCTTGAAGGGGGTGTAAAGCGAATAAGGAAACCAAAGTCACATGCACAATAAAACGCACCATTAAAAACTCCTTATCTAAATCTTTTAGTCTTTGATCAAATACAACTAATAGCGTTTTGTGATATGTGTCTCCTCATTTGAACGTTAAATATATTCTTACTCGTTCTAGCAATCAAGAAATGAATCTTTAAAGATATTATGTGAATTTACCTCACAAACCACAAAGAAATGAAAGGCAAATATGTAATCGCTAAAACAGCTAACAACCTCACAATAAAAAATGGAAGTGTGGCTTTATATACTTCAGGCATTGTTTTATTAAATCGATACGCAGATATAAACAAGTTCATCCCTACCGGCGGTGTTAAAAAACCTAACTCGAGGTTGGCAATGAAAATGATCGCAAGGTGTACCGGATCGATCCCGAAATATGCTCCCAGTGGAATAATCAAAGGTACAATAACAATTATTGCCGAAAAAATATCCATTAAAGTACCAACCACAAGTAAAAGAATGTTTAACATAAATAAAAATAAATATTTGGATGTGATCGTTGATTGTACCCACGCAAGAATGAGAAGTGGTATTTGTGCATCAACCAATAAACTGGTCAGCCCCATAGCAGCTCCCAAGATAATCAGAATTCCACCTATCAGAGACGCGCAATCAAAAATTATTTTCGGGATCTCCTTTATTGTCAGATCCTTGTAAACCACAATTTCAATAAATGCTGAATAGATAACTATTATTGACGCCGTTTCGACCAATGTTGTAAATCCACCAAAAATTCCAAACAAAATAAAAACCGGAATGCTTAGCTCCCATTTCGACTCCCATACTGAATCACGAAGTTTTATGAAAGAAAATGGGGTACGACTTATCTTTTGCAGTTTACCCTGATAGATAGCCCATCCCGAAACAAGCCCTACAAGCAAAATACCCGGTATAATACCGGCAATAAACACATCCTTGACTGAAACACCAGCAGTTACACTATAAATTATTGCAGGAAGACTGGGTGGGAAAAGTAGGCCTAGTGAACCGGCTACAGTTATTAATCCAAGTGAAAATAATTCAGAATAACCCTCTTTTCTTAACATGGGATAGAGTAAACCACCAAGCGCCAAAATTGTAACCCCCGACCCTCCTGTCATGGCTGTAAAAAATCCACTTACGATTACTACAATAATGGGTGTTCCGCCAGGTACCCATCCGAATGCTGACTGAAATAATTTCATCATTCGTTTCGATGCACCACTCTCAGCAAGAATATATCCTGTTAATGTGAACAATGGTATCGTTGGCAACGTCGGAGAAACAACGATTCGGTAAGTTTCGGCAGGGATCGCTGAGACTGGAATAAAATTATGCCAAAAGAACAAGGCAGCTATACCCCCCAATCCAACAAAAATTGGTGTGCCAAACAATAAAGAAATCACTATGATGCCAAATGAAAACCATGTTATCAAGATTGATTCATTGAGATTTCCACTATACTGGATTAATAACAAAAATGCAGCAACTAGAAATATGGATGCACGATACTTCATTGATTTTCCGCTGGCAATTAAGATCTGGAGCGCGATCAGCGAAAAAGAGAAAGGCATAATCAACTGTGCTGCCCAACGGGGTAATCCCGGCGCAATTTTTATTGGAAACTGGAATTCAATCCAGACTAATTGGATGCTTCCCCATAATAGAACGACTACTACTAGAAATGAAACCATTTTTGAGATCCAGCGTCCTAAATGGAATTCGTCATCATCAGAAAAAAGTGGTCTGCTAGATAGCGATAAAAGTCTGTTCTCGCGAGTAGCTATTACAGCACCAAGAAATCCAATCCATAGTGTTAAATGTTGAACCAATACAGGCGAGGCGGAAATCAAGTTTACTCCTGAAAATCTTGATATAATCTCAACCGCCGGTATTACTGATATTAGTATAAAAACCAATAAGACCAGAATATCTTCAACTTTCTTTATCATTTTAAACATTATATAATTACCGGCGCGGAAGCGTTTTGTTGGTCTTACAAACCTGATAATTCGTCTTTTTGTTTCTTCAGTTCAATGACTCTGTCAAATATTTTCGCAGGGATAAATGTTCCCCGGATATTTGGATACCATGATTCTACAAATGATTTCCACTGTGCGAACTCTTCGACTGTGGGAGTGTACACAGTCAAGCCATATTCTTTCATCACATTAATTGCATTTTGATCCTCATACCGGTTTTTCAATTGCTGTTCATCCCCTATTTCCGAGGCTATTTCTAACATGATATTTTGGTGCTCGGGACGAATTTTATCCCATACCCTATTATCAATAACAATACCACCTGTAACCAAACCCCATTTTAAATCCAGCATGTGATTCGCTACACCAAACCATTGCATGGATAATGAAATAAGCGGGCTGGTCGTAACAGCGTCAATCAAACCTGTCTGCAAGCCTGACAAAACATCAATTAAGGCTAGCGGAACAGGATTAAAACCGCCCTTTCGCCAAATTTCAGCAGTTTTAAAATCACCAGCCCAATTAAAGATTTTCATTTTTTTCAAATCTTCTGGTACGCGAATAGCCTCGGCACTGAACCAGTAAGCCCATCCAACATCAACCCAATAAAGTAATGTAAAACCACTCTTATTTATGCCTTTCACCAACTCTGGTGAAATTTGCTCTCGTACCCAATCGACGTCCTCATAATTATTGAATAACATCGGTACGAGGTAAGCATATACTTCCGGGTTTAACTCTGATAATCCTTCGGTTGTAATTGCGGCAGCATGGATCTGTCCGAGCCTAATTTTACGAATCATATCTCGTTCGTCTCCAACAACACCGCTCGGGTAAATTCGAAGTTTTACTGCACCGTTTGTGGCCTTTTGCCAGCGTATACCCATTTCAACGAGCTTCCCATGCCAATCGGTCCCTTCCGGAGCAAGGGTCGCTAATTTAATAACTGTAACTTGTTGGGCTTGTACAGCAGTTAGAATCAGTATCGAAATAAACGATAAGATAAATGTAATATTTCTTACAGAATATTTTTCAATAGAACAATTCATCTGTTCTTTCCAGAAGCCATTTTGCTCTTTCTTGTACAATAATATTAGACAATCGTATCTCTAAAGATTTATTCACATCAATTTGTAAGGCATCTTTCAATACAGTTTCAAAAGCCTCGCGATCCTGCTTTTGGACTAACACTTTTTCAGCATAGGCAACATATGGGGCACAATTATTACCGTTGCTTGCTTCTACAGCTTTTATAAAATAGTTATATGCTTGTTCTTCTGCATTAGCTTGTCGATCCGGTCGACTCATTGTATATGAAATCATGGCAACATTAAGACTCCCGTTATTCCAATCAGGATCTAATATCAAACATTTTTCCAGCAAATAACCAACTTTTGGCAGATCCACAATATATTTCGGATCGCCTCTACTGGCTGATATGGAACCACCAATCGCGGCAGCGGTCCAATACAGCACCGGAACATCATCTTTCTGAATCTTTGCTTTTGCTAAGGATATCTTAGACCATTGCCCCAGATTTTCTTCAAAACCAGGATATTTCGAATTTAATGCTTGAAAACCATAATCTCGCCCTCGCTCAAACAGTGAAAGCGCTCGTGAATAGGATCTTAAACCTCTCTGATAATCACGTGTAACAATACGATCTGCTTCCTCCATCACAAATGCATAAGCGTACATTGTAAAACCAGAACATGCAGCTGTTGCTAAATCAGTGTTTTCCGGATTTGAATGAGCTAGCATCTCTATTGTTTTAAGATTAAATGGAAATGCTTCTTTCACCAACGTTGGATCATTTTCAGTCATATATACCCATTCGTATGAGTCCAGATAATCACCCATTTGATTAAGGATCATTCGTTTTGGTGAACAAGCCGAAGAAAATAAAAGAATGGTTCCTATCGGTATAATCCAGGAAAATTTATTTTGAATTATAATACTGGTTGACATGCTGAAGTTTAAACTCTAAAAAATGAGACGGGCAAGTAGATAGAGAGTAAATTAGTTTCTTAGTTTATTATATAGGGGAAATGAATTGCAGAGATCATTCACATCATTCCGTATAGTATTAATAAGATTCTCATTTTCTGGATCAGAAAGGATATTGGCGATCATCCTAGCGATTAATTTCATTTCCTGAACACCCATACCCCGAGTAGTCACGGCCGGTGTTCCTATCCGAATTCCACTTGTAATGAATGGGCTTTTTGTGTCAAATGGAACCATATTTTTGTTCACAGTTATACCTGCATTTTCTAATGAATTTTCAGCCTTTTTACCTGTAATATTTTTATTGGAAAGGTCCATGAGTATTACGTGCGTATCCGTACCACCAGAGACGACATTATAATCCAGTTTTAGAAATTCTTCGGCCAATGCTTTTGCATTGGACACAACATTTTTTATATAAATCTTAAATTCAGGCTGCAAAGCCTCTCCGAACGCAACTGCTTTCGCTGCGATTATATGCATTAAAGGTCCACCCTGGATACCAGGCATTACCATGGAATCAATTAATTCTGATATCATTTTCACCCTTCCAGACTTAGGTGCAACTTTGCCCCAGGAATTGGTTTTATCTTTCCCTATCATTATTAAACCACCCCGCGGACCTCGCAATGTCTTATGTGTCGTAGAGGTTACTACATCGCAATAAGGCATTGGTGACGGATGTAATCCTGTTGCCACCAATCCCGCAGGATGAGCAATATCTGCTAATAAAAATGCACCAACACTGTCGGCAACTTCCCGAAATTTCTCGAATTCGATGAAACGTGGATATGCGCTACCACCGCAAATGATCAGCTTTGGTTTGTATGCACGCGCTTTTTTGATCAACACATCAAAATCAACCCGACCCGTTTTTTTATCAACCTGATACGATTCTACAGTGAAAAATTGTCCAGAGAAATTTACAGGACTTCCATGTGTCAGATGACCACCATGAGCGAGATCCAGGCCCATAATAGTATCTCCCAAGGATAGAAATGATAATAATGCAGCCATGTTGGCTTGGGAGCCTGAATGCGGTTGGACATTAACATATTCTGCATTGAACAGTAATTTCGCTCTGTCCCTTGCAAGATTCTCTGCCTCATCCACGTGTTCACATCCGCCGTAATAGCGTTTACCAGGATAACCTTCTGCGTATTTATTGGTCATTACGCCGCCAGCCATTTCTAAGACGGAATAACTGACGAAATTTTCCGAAGCAATTAACTCTAGTGTCTGGTTCTCCCTATGCTCTTCACGAACCAGAATATTGAAAACCTCTGGATCTGAGTTTTTGAGTGGTGAGTCCACATTCACCTTATTGTTCTACCAGGAGGGATCTTTTTCAAGCCGTTCTTCAATCCATTGGTAACATGACGACCTCGGTTGTACATATCCCCTGCTCTTGACATCGGCGTCAAGCATAAACCAGTTCGCTCTTGTAAATAGGATCTCATTTTCTACCAGCCAATTCTTGTAGCGGTTGAATCTCCGGTTACCTTTCTCCTCTGCAAGCAGGAAATATTTCATCGCTAGAGATGATACTACTCGATCATCAGAAGATATTTCTCCTGTTCTACAGGCTTGAAATGATTTATAATATACATCACCTTTTAATCCAAGTGATTCTCCGGATGAATTAGATACTTGTATTGCTTTTTCAGCCCAGCGCAATGCCTTGCCAAAATCTTCAAGTTCAATGTTTACCTCTGCGATTCGTAAAGTTACCTGAAATCCTCTTGGATCAAGTTTGAAGAGTTCTTCATAGGCTTGTGAGGCTTCCAGTAACTGATCATTAAGATGATAAGCTTCCCCCAGTTTTCGATGTGCAGGCTTATTGGTAGACTCATTCCGGATAACTGATTTTAAGATGTCAATGGCCTCTGGAATACGGTTTTTGCTTATTAGCTGATCTGACAATTGAATTCCATTGGACGCAGTTGCGTTATTCCGGTATTTTCTCATATATATGTCAAGTGGATCTTTATCTACTTTAACATATGCATTTGCAAGATCGGCCAAGGCATTTTCATTTGATGGATCAACTTCCAAAAGTTTTTCAAGGATATATACTTGGTCTTCATAACGTCTTTCATCTTTGTATAATTGAGCTAAATCAAGCATTATATCATTGTCGTTTGGAGCGGCATCCAATAGACGTTCATATTCAATAATCTGTTTATCCACCAAACCCTGCTTTTTATAAGCATATGCAAGTCGTTTTCTCAATTCAATATTTTCAGGGATTTTTTGCAGACCTTTAAGTAATACATATTCTGCACTGTCAAATTTTGCTAATTGTTCATATGCAATTGCATAGTATTGATATATTTCCTCCGGAGGAGCTAGAACAGCATCAAAATCATCACATCCCAGGTCGGTGATCTCTTTGTAAATATCGACAGTCTTCTGCCAATCTCGATTCCGGTAATATTCTGCAGCGCTGCTCATTAACTGAGGACATCTAGTCTGCCTCAAAGAATCTAACCTCTTTTGTTCAGCCACATCTTCTTTCGTCGGACCATCTGATGGAGGAACACACATAACTGCAAACAACCCCACTACCAGAAATATAAATGCATGATTCAGGTATTCTGTGTACTTCATCTTAATGAATCCTCCTCTTTTCAAACCACAAATCACCTAAACTAATTCCAATACTGATTTGTTGAATTATTTCTTCACTAACACCAAGAATTCTTTCTCTTTTTCCAACAAGATAAGATATATCAATCTGATTTTTTGTGAGTCCAAAGTTAAATCCTACACCTAGTGATAGACCATATTCCATTTTTATATCATCAGATAATTCAAAATCATAAAATTTCCCATATAATCCCAATCTTAATATCGAGTAATCAAGAATAGTTTTAGGTCCTCGACGCTGATATTTAACAATCCCTACAGAAAAATGAGATTGGGATTTTAACCAATCATCAAAAATTAATACTTCGGAATCGACCTTCGAGTTATCACGCCAAAATGAGGCTGCACTTTGAAGATATATAATCTGATTTAACTTTATATCTACCCCTATTTCAAATTCAAAAGGTTTAATAATATCATTTACATATTTTTGCAGAGGAGGTTGAGCATTTGAGGCAGTTGGGAAATCTGAGTTATCCTGATCCCCAGATTCATTAATATCTTCAAAAGGTTCATACCACAAACTGCGAATCCGAAGCGGCATAACTGCAAGACCGATACTAGTATAAAGCTCAACGGGAATCTTACTTTCGGAAAACCGTGAAGTCGAAAGAAATATTTTTGCCAAAGTACCAGAATAAATATGACGCCGTTGATATAAATAATTAATCGAATTGACGGACAGAGTAGTTTCATGTCGAGTAGAACCAAAAAGAAAATCGAAAGAAATTCCTCCACGTTCGAAAGTTCCTAATGGAAAACCAAATGCGGAATTTAGAGAATAGACACCACCGGTGGCTTTAATAGACTTCCGTAATTCATACGGTTCTCCTTCATAATTAAATTGTTCTGTATTCAAACCAACTAGGCTTATGTTTTGTGCGGCAAAAGGATTCAAACCAAGTCCCCAAGCAAACCGACCTTTAATAGGAACTATAAAACTAAATTGACTCAACGTGGATGATTCTTGAATAATTTCAAGCTCAGTAAGCTCAAATCTTGAGGCAGCATAGGAGCCGGATATATATGAAAATGAAAGATTTGACCAGGTTGCTGGGTTTGATAATGAAATACCATTTTGAAATCCTGGCAACAATCCTGATGAGGCTGTACCTGATGTTGCTGCGGCCTGAGCTTTTAATGGCCGACCAAAACCATAGACATCCAGCAGCGATTGTCCAACTACTGCTGAAGTAGTAGAAATCATTAGTATTAATAATAATTTACGGTGATACATATAATACTCTGATAAAAGGATTCAAGGAATCGGCTACAGTGGAATGATGATAAAAATGTACGCTCCGGAATGGATCAGAATTGATATTTGAATAAAGTTTCAGTCCTAAATTATCTAATAATTTATCATTCAATGCTTGTAAATAAGGACGTAATTGAGATTTCATAAGATCTGTCTGAAGGGTATCATTCAACAAAACTTTCGTGCTGACATTGATTTCATCTTTTGCATCAATCCAAAATTTTCTGACTTCAACAGTATCACTAAGAGGAGAAGAACTTATTTTATAATAATCAGTATTTTGATCCTTAAGAAACAATCTAAAATCAGCAGACATAATGAGTAGTTCTTCAGAATTAATAAGAGTGGAATCAATTGAAATTTGAATGATTGATTTCAAACCTTTGGCTCGACTTATCGTTACGTAAGCTGTATCTTCTTCTGTTAAGGCAGCTGGTTCAAGGATGGTAATATCTCTTAAAGCTAAAAAAGTGCTGGAATGATTGTTTTCCTCAACTTGATAATAGATTACCAGTTTTGGTTTTTCAAGTGACTCCCTGCTTTTGAAACCTAATATCCGACCAATTTCTTCTCGCTCCTTGATCATGACAGTTCGATTTCTACCACCATCTGAGGTGTCACTAAAGAAATTTAAAAAATCATTATCAAGTGGTATAGAAAACTTTAGTTCAGGATTATTTGTTTCCGTGGATTCAGGTACAGTTTGAGTCAACACAGAAGTGCTTAACCATTTTGCTTCAGCTACATTATCATTGTTGATGTTTTTGAAATGACTTAATTCACTAAATATGGAATCAGGATAATCAGGAAAATAGAAAATGTCAAATTCAGCGGAAGTGTTAATAGAATCAGAATCGTATGTGATTGAAAAAACAAGGCTGTCGATCGTTACGTTGGAGTCAAGAAGCGCGATAATATTAATTAAATCTCCGGCAGCTGCGACTGGGGATAATTGTATTAAAGAGAATAGATTACTAAATCCGTTTTCACTCCCGAAATAAAGGGACGGTGTACTACCCATTGAAGGAGGAGTTTGATAAGTCATGGTTTTAATATTATTAATCCGCAAGGTATCCAGATTTAGATATGTTTCCGGAAATTCAAATGGGATTGTTTTATCTCTGCAACTGGTTAGAATAATTAACGCCATGAACATAGCAAAGATGATGAATTTTCGATAGAGTAGCATGGATTCCGGGTTTGGAACGACCGTCTAGACTGAAAGTTTCTCTAATTCTGAATTGATGATCTCAGTAATAAATTGAAAGTCGGCAGTTTCTTCATTATAATGTATGGGCAATATTTTGTCTTCAAACTTTTTTACACCATCGATATTTAGAAACTTTTTATGAAGATCCGAGCCTTTATTGTTTAATACCATCACTTTATCTGCATAAGCCGCAGCCAACGTATATGCGTTAACTTGACCGGGCTTTATTCCCTCAGAGATTTGGATACCAGCCGTTTCAAGGGCGGAAGTAGAAAACATTGCGTTCTCATTTACGGAATGCACAACAATAACATTCTTGATATTTTTATAAAATGGTTCACCCTTGTATAACTGGTTATAAATTATTGGTACTAGGGCTGATTGCCAATCATTACCAATAATTATATCCGGTGTCCAGAATAAATGGGGCAGCATCGCTAATGCTGATTTGCAAAAAAAAGCATAACGAATATCGTTATCAGGCATAATTCTGCCATTTTTAGACTTATATAATAGGTTTGGGAGAGGTTTAAACCATTTTGGGTGCTCGAGAAAATAAACTTGTACGCGAGTCTTAGGAATAAAGGCACTCTTCGCCGATGCGATCTCTTCTTTATCGCCGAATTCAAAAGGAATACTTCGTAATCTGATAACTTCTCTAAGTATGTATTTCCGCTCACTAACAAATCCATACTTTGGTATCATTGTTCTGATATCATGTTTCATCTCTTGAAGCAATAATGGAACTTTGGCAGAAAAATCAGCTAAAAATGAGGTCTTTGCGAATGGTGAAATTTCTGTTGTTAAATAAAATATTTTTTGAGACATTTTTCGCCTGCGAAATAGTTATGAAAAATTTTTAAAGTGAGTAGTCTAT
>JAZGBQ010000037.1:0-3129 GCA_036476435.1 Fidelibacterota bacterium | reverse complement strand
TGGCCAGGGAAAATTACAAAACATGAACCGGGCTGGTTTGAATCTGTTTGGAATTACCGCTGATGAAATCAAGAATTTTGATACAAACTTGTTCTATAAAGACCAGGAAGACCGTAAAAGATTCGTGCAAGAAATTCAAAAAAATGGGTTTGTAAAAGACTTCCAATCCAAACTCAAGCGCCAGGACGGAACTGTAATGGATTGTATTCTTACAGCGGCTGTAAGACAGGCGAACGGCAGCGGCGAGGAGTATCAAGGGATCATCCGAGATGTGAGCAGCCAGGTGAAGGCTAAAAGGGAACTTGAAGAAGCTTTTGAAAAAGCACAGATGGCCGACCGGGTCAAATCGTTATTCCTTGCAAATATGTCCCATGAAATTCGTACACCATTGAATTCAATTTTGGGTTTTACTGACCTTATCCAGTCTGAACTTCGTGATCAAATGAGTGCTGAACAACAATCTCATTTTGAGATAATCCAACGGAGCGGGAACCGCTTAATGCGAACCGTACATGAGGTCCTGGATCTCTCCCAGATCGAAGCTGGAAATTTCATCATCAAGCCAACCGAGTTTGATCTAATCCATCTTCTGGAAAAAATTATCATTGAGTCAAAATCCTATGCCCATGCCAAGAACCTGTCCTTAACATTCATCTCCGATGACCGATCCGCAATTGTTTATGTTGATCAATATTGTGTCACCGAGGCCGTTTCCAACCTTGTAAATAATGCAATTAAATACACCGAGGAAGGTTCTATTAAGGTGATACTCAAGAAGGAATCCGACCATTTTGTTGTCATAATTCACGACACCGGGATCGGAATGTCCGAGGAGTACATGGCAGATATTTTCAAAGCTTTCAACCAGGAAAGCACCGGTTATACAAAAAAATTCCAGGGGGTGGGTCTTGGTCTGGCTTTGACTAAAAAGTACACCGATCTGAATAATATCAATATTGAAGTAACCAGTAATAAGGGAGTTGGGACAACTGTCTCTCTTACTTTCCCTCCTTACGCCATAACGACAACCAGGAAAAACGTCCGAACCGCTACAACTGAAACAGAGGTCGTTTTAACAAGACCCGATGTTATTACGAATACGATCCTTCTGGTAGAAGATGACCCTGGCTCCCGAAAACTGGTCAGGACATTACTAAAGGATCACTATCACGTCATCACAGCAGAAACTGTTGAGCAGGCAAAAGAAAAATTAAAAACTGGTAAGGTTCACCTGGCACTGCTTGACCTGTCCTTAATCGGAAATGAAGATGGCCTTGACCTTGTCCGCTGGATGAGAAATACCAAACGCTGGAAGTCCTGCCCGGTTATAGCATTGACAGCTCATGCCTTCACTACCGATAGAGACCTGTGTTTGTCAGAAGGATGTAATGATTATTTAATCAAACCAATCAAAAAAGATCTTTTACATAATAAAATCAACGCATTATTGCAAAATTGATGTAAAAGAAAATAGTCCTCACTGAGAAACGTACTGCTTATAAAAAAATTAATGGATTCGATTATTGGTCCTGATCGACCTTGCTCTCCTCATTTTTTTTCCTGACAGAACGCAGGATCATATCACTTCCCGCCCAGATGAGAAGCAGCGTCAGAATCCAAAGATGGTTATAACTTTCACCACTTTGTCTTACACTTAAACTGTACCCAAAGATGCTTATCGCACCGACGATATAGAGAACACCGAGTAACAGTTGGATTTTCCAGGGAAGTTTTATCATGGCACTTTATAAATTTACACAACATGGGGATAATCCGAATCAATTAGATTATTTAGCACATTGTATTTCGGTTTTAATAATCCCGATTTACCTGTTCCATATCCAGCAGATACCGCTTTCTCCATAATCCTCCACCATATCCTGTGAGATGTCCATCAGAACCAATGACCCTGTGACAGGGTATAATAATGGCGATCCTGTTAGTGCCATTTGCGTTGGCCACAGCGCGGACAGACCGTTCATCTCCGATTAATTTGGCGATTTCTTTATATGACCTGGTCGTCCCGCAGGGTATCTTTATCAATTCGGACCAAACTTTCCTTTGAAATTCGGACCCGACAAGTTTCAGGGGAACGGAGAAACTTTTTCGCTTCCCGGCAAAATATTCGTTGATCTCCTTATTCAGCTTTTCAAAATGAATAGAATTTCCTGGAAAAAACTCCCCATTAAGTCTGCGTTTGAGAGTTTGTAACTGCGTCTCAAGCATCCGTCGATCAATGAATTCCAACAAGCATACACCAGCTTTAGTGGCACCGGCCAGCATGGGACCCAGAGGTGTAAGGATCCTTGTAATGTGAATGAGCTCTTTTCCGCTACTTTTACTGGGAGAGTGACCAATAATTTTTTTGAATGAATCAGTGAAACTACTCAATGAGCCGTACCCGGAATCGAAGGCTGTTGAGGTAACATCTTCACCGAACTTGATCCTGCCAAAAGCACGCCCGATTCTCAATAACCTTAAATAAGCCTGGAATGTCATCCCATGGTTTTTTTTAAACCAGCGTCGAACCCGGTTTGGATCAGTTCCAAGAAGCCGAAGATCACTGTCCTTAAAGGATAAATCCGGAGAATTATTGACCTTTTCCATCAGTGACCTCAGCCATTCCGGAAATTCGCCTTTGAATCCAACGGGCTTACAAAGCTTACAGGGGCGATATCCTGCCCGGAGAGCCGCTCCGGTTGAGGAATAGAATTCTACATTTTTTTGTTTTGGTTTACGAGCCCTGCAGGTGGGGCGGCAAAAGATCCCTGTCGTTTTCACCCCGACGAAGAATATGCCCTCAAAGGAACCATCCTTTTTTAACAGCGCGTTATACATCACCGCATTACTGGGTAAACTGTTCATCGAATTTTTCCATTCCTGTCACTTTTTATATACATTCGATTAATTATTTTTACCATAAGTCAAGCGGAGTTTAAGCAGCACCGCCGCTGACGGAAACCAATTATTTGTCACCTAATTTTTTGCTGACTGAACGACTTGTTGAAATTGAAAAGAAACGTTGAGGAATGGGAATAAATTAATTTGGGATTGTTCCAGTATATATACAAATCCGAACATCATTAAATGTTTTATTTTCATAATCGTTTCTCCCGTGTAAAAATATAA
>JAZGBQ010000036.1:0-4237 GCA_036476435.1 Fidelibacterota bacterium | reverse complement strand
GTTTACTTGGGCGTCTAATATCGCTTTTGTCATGGCTTTGATTGCTCCTTGACCACCCTCCGCAGGCTTGGTGATATGAAAAGCATCATTGGTTGAACCATATCCTACAAGTTCGGCTAGGATTTTTGCATTCCTTGACTGAGCATGCTCAAGATCCTCAAGGATAAGGATACCGGCCCCTTCACCTAAAACGAATCCATCCCGGTCCAGGTCAAATGGACGACTGGCAGCCTCGGGTGACTCATTTCTAGTTGATAATGCTTTCATATTTGAAAAGCCAGCTATAGTCAGGGGAGTAATACTGGATTCGGTACCACCGGTAATTACAACATCAACATCGCCCGTCTTAATGAGTTTCATTGCCAGGCCGATTGCGTCACTTCCTGATGCGCAGGCTGATATAATCGTTTGATTCGGACCCCTCAGTCCCCACCTTATCGCAATCTGTCCGGCAGCGATATTGGCGATCATCTTGGGTATAAAGTGCGGTGAGACTCGTCTGGGACCTCGATTTAATATCACATGAAGCTGTTCTTCCAATGTTTGAATTCCCCCAACACCAGTACCCAACATAACACCAACACGGTCAAGATCAATTGCCGTTAAATCCAAACCGGCATGGCCGATGGCTTCGTTACTTGCGACCAGACAAAATTGAGAAAAACGATCCAATTTGCGAGTTTCTCGAGGTTCTAGCATCGATTCCGGATTAAAATCGTTCACCTCACCAGCTATTTTCACAGCATGATCTTGGGGATCAAACTGTTGGATAGGATTTATCCCGCTTTTACCCTGAATCAATGCTTCCCAAAACAGATCCAGCCCAACCCCATTCGGTGCGATTGCACCAAGTCCTGTGACAACTATTCGCCGTCTGGTCATATTATATCGCTAGCCTCAATTATTACTTATTTTTATCTACATAATCGACTACAGTTCCAACAGTCGTAAGCTTTTCGGCCTCTTCATCAGGTATTTCTAAGCCAAATTCTTCTTCAAGTTCCATGATGAGTTCAACTGTGTCCAGAGAATCTGCACCAAGGTCATCAACAAATGAAGCCTCTGCGACAATTTTATCTTCATCGACGCCGAGCTTGTCAACGATAACTTCTTTGATTTTGTCAAATGTGGACATGATTACCTCGTGTATTTTATGACATGACCATTCCTCCATCGATCGTCAGTGTCTGTCCTGTTATGTAAGCGGCTTCAGATGAGCACAAATACTGTACAAGCGCAGCTACTTCCTTTACGTCTCCAATACGACCGAGAGGAATTTGCTTTACCAATGCTTGTTTAATTTCATGTGTTAATTGGTTTGTCATGTCGGTTTTAATGTATCCAGGGGCGATACAATTTACTGTGATACCCCTACTTGCCAATTCTTTTGCTGTTGCTTTTGTAAATCCGATCAGGCCTGCCTTTGAGGCGGCGTAGTTGCTTTGACCTGCATTTCCTGTTAAACCAACTACCGAGGATATATTAATGATACGACCGGAGCGTTGTTTCACCATAGACCGCACCACTGCTTTGGTGCCATTAAAGGCACCTTTAAGGTTTGTATTTAAAACAGAGTCCCAATCTTGTTCGCTCATCCGCATAATCAATCCGTCGCGAGTGATACCGGCATTATTAATAAGAATATCAATTTTGCCCATAGTATCTAATACATATTTTGCAAGCTCTGTGAATTCTTTTGTTTCAGAAACATTGCAGGCGTATGCGTCAGCAATGAAGCCCTGACTTTTTATTTCCTCAGCAACTTGTTTAACATCAGAGATATGTCGACTTACACATACAACTTTGGCCCCGGCCATTGCGAGTTGGATACTGATAGCCTTACCAATACCGCGCGATGCGCCAGTAATAATCGCTACGTTACTATTTAAATTAAACATAATCTATTTGATTGAGTTCTACCAAGGATGATACATTCGATACACTTAGCGATTGGTCGATACGCTTATTCAATCCCCGCAAAACTCTGCCTGGTCCTACTTCAATAAAACTATTAATTCCGTTTTGCTTCATATTTCCTATGGTTTTGTGCCAAAGTACGGGCATTTCCAATTGTTTGATCAAACAATTTTTAATGTCTTCCGCGATCTCAACAGGTTCCGCTGATATATTTGCGTACACCGGTATCGAAGCATCCCTAATTTCGATGGAATTTATCTTCTCTGCAAGGGCTTCTCTTGCCGGACGCATGAGTGGTGAATGAAATGCTCCGCTGACATTGAGCAGAATCGCTTTTAAGGCACCCCTTTGTTTGGCTAAATCGACCACCCATTTTACTGCCTTTAAATGGCCGGAGATCACGGTTTGACTCGGTGTATTCTTATTCGCTGTTACGACAATTCCATCCGAATTGTTATAGGCGGCACACAATTCATCTACAACTTCATTATCAAGTCCTATTATAGCCGCCATTGAGCCCGGGTTAGTCGTACCGGCAGTGAACATATTCTCGGCACGAACCTTTACCAGTGCTAATCCGTTTTTAAAATCCAGAGAACCAGCGATTGTTAATGCTGAATATTCTCCAAGACTATGGCCTGCTGCAACTGTTGGACTAACGCCTTTTTCAATCAGTAATCTTCCTAAAATAACACTGACAATATAAATTGCTGGTTGAGTAAAGCGCGTTTGTGTCAGTAATTCTTCAGGACCATTGAATATGATCTCTTGAATATCGTAACCCAGCACGGTATTAGCGGTGTTGAAGAAATCTCTGCCTAGTAACGATCCTTCAAATAAATCATTTCCCATACCAACCTTTTGAGAAGCCTGTCCCGGGAAAATAAATGCGGTTCCCACTAAACGTCGCCCCACCGAATTAGTGTACTTCCCCAAGTAAAGCCGGCCCCAAAAGCAGCAAGGAGTATGATATCATTTTCATTTAAATCACCGCGTTCGTAGACCTCATCTAATCCTATAGGTATCGTAGCTGCGGTAGTATTACCGTATCTGTCAATGTTGATAAGTACTCTTTCCTCAGGTATTTTACAACGCTTTGCAGCTGCATCTATTATTCGTTTATTAGCCTGATGGGGTATAAATATTTTAATATCTTCACCAGCAATTCCATTCTTACGTAAGATGTCAGCACTTATATCAGCCATTCCCTTCACAGCGAACTTAAATACTTTTTTACCATCTTGCTTTACATAGTGCATCCGTTTTTTTACTGTATCCTCAGATGGCGGATGTTGACTGCCTCCTCCTGGCATATGTAAATACGGCGCGCCCTTTCCATCAAGCCGTAGTATTGAATCAATGACGCCTTCATTCTTTTTAGCCGGCTCCAGTAAGATCCCTCCGGCACCATCACCAAACAGTACACATGTATTCCGGTCTGTGAAATCAGTAATAGTACTCATCGTGTCAACACCTATTACCATTACCTTATTATACGTTCCGGATTCTATAAATTTTGTCCCGGTTTCCATAGCATACAAGAAACCTGTACAAGCCCCGGAAAGATCAAATCCCCATGCATTTGTTGCATCAATACCTGTTTGAACAAGGGCGGCTGCCGATGGGAAAAGCATATCAGGTGTTACCGTAGCTATGATTATAATATCGATTTCAGAAGCAAGTGTTTTGGATCGCTTGAGTAACTTTTTTGCAACATGAATAGCCATATGAGATGTTGCTTCGCCTTCTGCTACTATTCGACGTTCGTGTACACCAGTTCGTGTCCTGATCCATTCGTCCGTTGTATCAACCATTTTTTCCAGGTCCGAATTTGTTAGAACCTTGCTTGGTAAATAACGGGCTGTAGCTGTTATTGCAGCTCTCATAGGTGAGCCCCAATATGTTCAGCCAAACTTACCTTTGTAGTTTCAATCAAATTTGCATCCACACATTTTTTCGCAGCGTTTACCGAATTTTTTATAGCTTTCGAACCAGAACTCCCGTGACATATTATGGAAATGTTGTTGATACCGAGTAGGGGCGTTCCACCATGTTCTTCATAATCATATCGTCTACGAATTTGATTAAATACAGGTTTTAATAATAAAGCTCCGAGTTTAAAAGACAAGTTTTTCCGGATGTGAGATCTAAGATCGGAACTAAAAATATTTATCCAGCCTTCTCCAAATTTTAGAACCGTGTTGCCTACAAACCCATCACAGACCAGGACATCAGCCTCTGCATCCAATAGATGACGGCCTTCTACATTACCAATAAAGTTCGGTAATTCTTTCTGTAAGAGTTGATAAGCTTGCTGATA
>JAZGBQ010000035.1:0-3504 GCA_036476435.1 Fidelibacterota bacterium | reverse complement strand
GCAACTCCTCGTCGGGAATCCCTTGTCGGTATTCCATATGTATCCAAATTAGAGAGGATTTTAAGTCTGAATTGGGGTTTGCAATGATTTAGAAGCGACTTGCTTTTGGATCTCAAGGATTCATTTATCTAAGACTTCTAATAAATTATTTTTTGCGGGCAATGTTAACCTATTCAGATAAGTTCAATCGCAGCGCCAGTTCGTTGAAGCGGGGATCGTCGTGCAAGGGTTTAAAATTGCTATTCCTCCTCAGCCATTGAATGTAGGGATAGCGCTGCTGGTAAGCTGCTTCCAACCAGCGGAATGCCTCATCTTTATCCCCCAAGGCTGTATAAATCTCGGCTAAGCCCCAGGTATGCCATACATCGGGTTGGCTTTCCAATTCAGCTGCTACTTCATATGCCTCATCTGTACGACCAGCCAGCGCATAGGTTTGCCCAAGACCCCATTTCCAATCCAAACTGATCTCACCGGCTTTTTGGTGCGCTGTTATAGCTTCTTCATACATCCCCTTTGCCGCATAGGCACTTCCAAGCGCATACAAGCCGACCGGAAAATCTGGTACTAGTTCAAGTGACTTCAGAGCTTCCTCAATCGCCTTATCATTTTGACCCTCCCAATAATACAACCATCCTTGCCACGCTGGGTAAAGGGGCTTAAGCGGATCGAGTTCCTGGGCTAAATATAATTCTGCCAGGGCTTCATCAATCTTACCATCTAACCCCAGATACCACGCATAGTGGGCATGAGCCATGGCTAGACTGGGATTGAGTTCCAGGGCAAGCTTGTAAGCCTGTTCCGCCCCCGTCCTGTCCCAATCAGTGTAAATTTTTAGCATCGCTAGAGCAAGTTGGGCTTCAGCCAACGTTTCATCCAGCTCCAAAGCTTTCAGTAACGCTGCCCTGGATTTCTTGGAAGCATCGGGTGGAGGCGAGGGAGTATGAGCGATTGTCTCATAACCGAGCGCTAGCCCAGCATATGCCAGAGCATCTTCCGGATCTTTTTCGACTGCCTCATGGAGATAGGCTAAGCCTTTTTCGACTCCTTCTAGTGTATACTTATTCAGGTGATACATCCCCTTGAGATATAACTCATACGTTTCTGGATTGACCGTACGAGAAACGGCCAGCCGTGTTTCCTCTTGTGGCGTGAGCTTGATTCGGATATGATTTGCTATCGTTTGCGCAATCTCACCCTGTAATCCCAAAATATTACTGAACTCACGCTCATATTCTTCAGCCCAAAGATACTCATCCTTGGGTGCGTTGATCAACCTCGCCAAAACTTTGACCAGGTTTCCCACCTTTACAACTGAACCTTCGACTATGTAATGAACACCCAATTCTGCAGCTATTTCCGGTGGTGTCTTGTTCGTTCCCTTGTATTTCATCGCTGAAGAAAGAGAAATGACTCGTAATCCACTGATTTTGGCCAAGTCGGTGATCAGGGCGTCAGTCATGCCATCTGTGAACCACTCCTGATCAGCCTCTTGTGAAGTACTTTCCAAGGGTAACAGAACGATCGAGACTGGCTTAGCGTTCGCAACATTGCTCTGCCATAAATAAATTCCAAAGACTATCGCTATAAGAACAGCAGTACCTGCTCGGTAAACATATTTACGCTGTTTTCTCCCCAACTTGAAAAAGGGCCATTTCCTAAGCTGACCTTCTTTGAGTTCTTCGGCAGCAACGTTTAACTCCTCCAGCATCTCTTCCATCGTCTGAAAGCGTTTCTCGGGATTCTTGGCGAGAGCCTTCTCTAAAATCCGTTCTATCTGCCCCGGCACTTCGTGGCGAACTTTCGAGATGAACTCCGGTTCCTCGTTTAAGATTAAATATATAACAGCCTGTTCATAATCCCCTTTAAAGGGTTGTTCCCCTGCCAGCATCTCATACAGCAATACGCCTAATGCCCAGATGTCTGTGCGATGATCAACTTCTTTACCTAAGGCTTGTTCCGGAGACATATAGGAAGCGGTTCCTAATGAGGAACCATCTTTTGTGATTTTTGTTTGTCCGGCCAGTTTTGCTATACCAAAATCAACGATCTTTGCAACACTATCAGGTGTAACAATGATATTGGCTGATTTAATATCACGGTGAACGATTTTTTTCTTATGAGCCTTATCTAATCCCTGGGCTATCTGAATAGTAATATCAAGTGCTTCGTCAACCTCCAGGGGACCTTGTTTTGTCTTTTCCTCAACTGTATCACCTTCATAATAGGCCATGGAAATAAATAATTGCCCTTCTTCTGTCTCATCTATTTCAAAAACTGTGCACACATTAGGGTGATCTAATGCAGAGGCAGTCTGTGCTTCGTGGATAAAGCGTTTCTTCATGTCCTTATCACGGGTCATCTCCACAGGTAAAAACTTGAGGGCTACAGTTCTCTTAAGTTTAGTATCTTCAGCCTTATACACAGCACCCATTCCGCCTTCACCTAGTTTCTCAAGGATCTTGTAATGGGATATGGTCTTGCCGATCATGTGTTAAAACTCAAAGTGATGCGTAGAGTGATAAAATAAATAATTGACATTTTTTCCCCTTATTAGTCAACTAAATGTACTGGGTTGAGTGATGAATTTCAATAACTGGTAGAAATCCTTTTTATCCTGTGATGTGACAATGTGCAATAATATATATCGATACCCCCCGCCTCCCCATTGGTGGGTGGGTACCCCGTTTTATGCGATTAAATAAGGTTAAAAACGGTTAAATATGAACAATTGGGGGTAAAAATGAAAGAGTCAGAAGAATCTCACCTACTCCTCTAACTCCTTGAATAAATCTATCTTATAAAGCGTCGGGGCGGGGAGATTTGAACTCCCGACCTCTTGACCCCCAGTCAAGCGCATAGTCGAACGATTCCACTCGGTAAACTGCCTTTGTTATTATCGCGTGTCCCGGAAATCCGTGTCCCGAAAATGGTATTGCTCAAATAATCACGGAAACTTGTAAATATAGAATTAAAGCATACACTGCATATTCAAATGAAGGGATGACAAAGTACGAAGGCATGTGGCCTTCATCTGGTCAGACAGGTAAATATGAAATCACTATTTGGTCTTATTAAGTATCAGATTGGTTGGAAATAACCATTTTGTTGTGATTATTGATTAAATACTTACTAAGTTTTTTATAAATGGGAGGTATCGTGGAAACTAAATCGAAATTCGTAATCCCGTTTTTATTATTTATCATTTTACCTTCTGATTCATGGTGTCAAACTGATAATATAGAATCGACTGAGTCACTTCTTCGTTTTCAAGGATTCTACGTCTCAATTATGCATATAAACATATCTGGTTTTCCGCTTACTCACATGACAGATTTCTATGGCAGTCCAATGAAAAAGCCAATCAAGAGCTCTTCTTCTGGTCTTGCTTATGCATTTGGGATTCAGAGTGTTATAAAAAATAAATTATATGGTGGTTTAGAATTCGAATTCTCAAAAATAAGTTTCACTGATGAACGCGTATCAAACAGATATGTTTATTTCTAC
>JAZGBQ010000341.1:0-10279 GCA_036476435.1 Fidelibacterota bacterium | reverse complement strand
AAACCAGATGAAAAATTCATTTAAAGCAAGACCGATGACACCAATAAACGCAAAGATAAAAAATTCAAAATGCTTTGATTTAATTGAATGTTTAAAAAACACCCATGTTATGCTTAATAAATAGTTTATCGTTAAACCAATTATAAAAGCGATTGCCGCAGATACTAAATAATAAATTTTAAAATATTCCGTAAGTATGAACAATGAACCAAAATCAAAAATAAATGCGACACCCCCAACGAAAGTATACCGAAATAATTGGATTAAAGTATCGTCGGTGTTATTTACAAGTAATTTTTTTAGCATTTTTAACTTATAAAATTCACCAATAGAATCGTAAAAGAATTCCCCTGAGATTTTAAAATTAGGCACAAATAGGGCATTTTATCAAGAATGGGGATTTATTACTTATTAATTATAAATAATTTATAGAGAATTCGTGGAGGCGGGGAGAGTCGAACTCCCGTCCGAAATAAGAACTTATTAAACCTCTACATGCTTAGCACTCTGACTATATCTTATCACAACAGATTTCAGAGGCCCAGTCTGATATGACCAGCCCGGAGATTCTTATTTCAGCAGCTCGGGCAGCTGCAGAAACCAGTCTGTGTAATTGACGCCCTTAAACAAAACCACAGACACATTCTGCCCAGGACGACTTACGTCAATTAAGCGTAAGCTACGTTGCCGTAATTGGCATTTATGTTGGTTTCAGGTTTTTAGGAGGTACCTGAACCTCCGCATGCAATTTAATATTTTCTTTATCCCGTCGAAACCGGTCGCCCCCAATTTTCAAATAACAGCTACAATTTAGTGAAAGTTCCGCATACAAAGAAGGCTCTGAACGCCAACCCAGAGCCTTCAAGCTTTCCGGCCATAATTCCCAACCGGAATATATTTTCATTTGCCAACCTCCTAGATCAAATTTTTCGAAACTTTTCGAAATCGTTCGCTAGAAGCACAGAAAAGATACAAGGTGTTAAAATTTGGCGCAACCCTAAAAGTGTATCAACTGCAAGTTTTTTACTTTTTTTCACTTTGGGAAACAAAATCTGCCTGCAGCGTTTTGCTGGATACATATTCTGTTAACCCTTTTTACAGGTATCACAAAAAGATCACAACCAGTAATAAATTGTCCATACCCAGTAAATTATATTGTCAAATTACCGTCGGAAAATTAATTTCAGACCCCTTGTTTGAGACCTTTTGCGCCAGTAGCTCAATTGGTAGAGCAGCGGACTCTTAATCCGTTGGTTGGGGGTTCAATTCCTCCCTGGCGTACCGACGGAAACCCTGTTTTCTCGATAGAGATGATGGGGTTTTTTGTTAGGGATGAATTAGTAAGAAGTAATATTAAGTTGGCCTTGCCCCCAAAAGTTGTACCATTGTTTAAGTTAGTATTAGGTACAAATAAAGAACGTAAATATTACATATCATGATAGATTTAATGTCGATAAACCAGCAGACTCTCTAGGCTTCATTTAGATATTAACAATCGTAAGATATACGTAGACAAACAATCTGTTCGACAGAAATCCAACGGTTAAGCTATCCATTTACACGAAAATTTGTCTTTATGAATATACTTCCTGAGAATGTAAAATATAAATTCTTGAGGTGAAAGACTTCCATTTAACAAGTATTTATTATGAAAAATGACAAATACCTAAAATCCGTTTCAAAAAAAATAATTATAAATGAACGTCACCAGCGAGTTTGGGAAGTCATTTCAAAACCTGGTAATCTTGAAATATGTCACCCCTTTTGTGAGTATAATCCTGTCGAAAAATGGCCTAGTAATAAATCAATCGACTATGTTAAATACTATAATGGACTCGAGTATCAGAGAATTTTTACTGACTGGATTGATGGTCAGGGTTATGATTTACTCATTGGAAGAAAAAATGGGGGGAAATCAAAAGTAACATGGAGAATAAACAAATTAGATGAATCATCTTGTGAATTAAAAATCACCATTTTTCCTCACGATATATTAAAGTATCCGAGTTTTGCTAAGCCGCTTATCTTTTCATTATATGCAAGACCTATGATTCGCAAATATCTAACATCAGTGTTAAAAGGATTCCAGTTTTATATTATGCAGGGAAAACCAATTCAAAAAAATCAGTTTGGTACGCATAGATGGTTTTCAGATTAAAACAAATCGTAAGGTATACGTACCATATAATACTATATCTCGATTTACAGTTGGATAATTGTTAAAACACTAACCTATAGAGTGATCCAATTAATAGGGACTGATCAGTTTTTTAAAATGATGATTATAAGGGTTGCGGTTTTCTTATACATTCTTGATCCCTCTTTGACACAACGTTGAACGGGTCCCTGTCCGAATTAGCGGGGTGCTTGTTCGCCGGGCTGTACAAACTCGTGAGCCAGAAAGTCCACCAACTCCCAGATCTGCTCATCGGTAATGATCCCGTCCAGGGACGGCATGGCACTACCAGTAATCCCTGTCTTGAGAGTTCGGAATAGGTCCATGCGTGTGTTCCCACCGATAAAGAGCCACGGTTTGCTCAGATCAGGGAGTGTGATCTTATGGCCCTGTTCATCTCTAAGTGCTGCCGTACTGGGTCCATCACCATGGCCTGACAGACCATGACATTTCCCGCACTCAATGCCGTCATACCAACCCTTCCCAAGGCGAATGGTCTCCGCCGTCATGGGTGGCGCAGTTACCGGAAAGGAGATGACCTGTGGTGACTCGTCGGTGGCAAAGCGAGGATACAATGACTCAATATAGGCCAAGACCGCCTCCCGGTCATCGCCGCGCATATAAGCCCAAGCCGGCATAGTGTTCCGTTGACCCATACCCTTGCTAAGGGTTGTGTATAGGTCCTCATGGAGTGGCACTTCGCCGCTGACCGTGGTCTTGATCTTGTACTGTCCGGTGTTGAAATCACGCGGCTTGACCTGCAAGTTTGCAGCTACAATGCCGTCCCCTTTGGCAGTGATCCCGTGACACGGCGAGCAACTCTCCAGGTAAATCTTGCGTCCCCGCTTCAGATCAATATCTTGGGCAACGATGAAGGACAGCATGGTAAAAAGCAATACAAATCCGATAAAGTGTCTCATCTTTCTACCTCCTAAAATGCGAACATGACCATGAACATGAGCCATGTCGTGTCAATACTCACTACCCTACCCATACCAGCTGCCCAGTTGGGGTTGTACAAGGTTTCCGACGGTTCAGGGTAGCCGAAAAGGTTATTCTGCCAGCCATATTCGAGCATCAACGCCACCGGCTGGATTGGGTGGTAGTGTAGTTGCACCACCCACTTATAAATGTCATTCACGCCCCCAGTCATTTTGCGCACACCAATGTCACTACCGTGCCTTGTCTCCACGACACCCGCCGCTGGCACATCATAGGGGTCGTCGAACCGCACCGCATCTCCATCCACCTCGTCGGCCCATTGGTTGGTTATGTTCACCCAGTCAAATCGGGGAGAGAGGTATAGCTTGGCAGGAATGAGGATCAGGTCAACACCGATGAAACCGCCAGTATAGTCAAAGGGACGGGTGAGCCATTCTATTTCTTCGCTGGCGGGTGTCATGGTTTTGTGGACGTGGTCATCGCCACCCGCATCGTCGCTGCCACCGCTTGCAACAAAGTAGGGCATGTGTTCATCAGTCATGTCGATGTCATCATCATGCCCAATAAGGTATTGACCAAAAATATTTAGGTGGTAACCGAACAACACAAAATCAAGGGAAGCGTCCACGCCTAACCGATTAAAATTGACATTCTCCGGATCGGTATGAACATTGAATTCCTCTCCCAACTCTTCATGTTCATGCTCCCAATATTCTATCATGGCCTCATTGGGGAAGGGGTTACCGGCCAGATCTCTGAGGTTCTGAGTACCAAAATATCCCATTCCTCCCACGGTCACCTTCTTCAATGAGCCGGCAAAGTACCGGGACCAGGCGAGTCGGCCATAAATATCCTTTTTAAGATTGGTATCAAAATGGGCATTGGTACCGTTGAGCACCGAGAAATCATACCTGAGACGGCTTAGCCCAAATGAATGGACTCCGTAGACGGACATGCCAACCTTGGGTGCGGCAAGGCTCACCGCCCCCTTTACCGGCCTGATATTATAAACCTCATAAGGAGCCATGGCCGAACTAAGGCGCCGCAGAGATGAATAGGGTAGTTCCAGTTCGAAACGACCAAACCGGAGATTAAGCAGACCGGTGCCGCTGTTCAGTACATTGTTATAGGCGAAGAACGCCTGTTCCCAATGTACCGAAGTTGGCGACTTGAAACGTCCGCCTTCCACCTCCAACTCCTGTTCGATACCGAAGCTGGAGAAGAAGGAAAGGTGCTTACCGAGCACGCCTCCCATCCAGATGTGCCCTCCCAAATCCCGGAAGGAGTTTACGTCGTACTGTCCTTTGGCCGGTAATCCCGTAGCCGGTACGGCATCCATCCCGCTTTTGATCGTGCGGTTCACCACCATTTCATGAAGCATGCCGGAAAAGTGCACAGCCTGTATGGACCATGGCGCTGTCTCTTCGATGGTCCCGGGCAATTGGTAACCGTTTACCCTGAAGCGCTCTCCAAAATCGTTGAGTTTTGGTATAGCCACATGGCATGTCTGGCAGGGCTTTCCGTACTTGCGTCCGTAACCGGGAGTTGCAAATGCCACTTGTGGGAGCAAACCAAGGAAAACGATAACCATTAAGACATGAAAAAATGGGACACGGGGTTGGAAATGCAAGATGTTAATCATATCAGCCTCTCTGCAAATAATAACTCTCGACTATCAAAAATAATATAACAGGATGCTAATATCCTAATATTATTTAACATTAAACTATTTAACATTAAACCAATAAATAATTAGTGACCTTGCCCCCACAAGTTGTACCAATATGAGTCAACTTCACACCCTCAATCTCTACCCGATTTTATCTCTAATTGAAATTCGAAAAACCATTAAAAATATAGAATTGATTGAAGTTTTATCCAGTGAGAATTACCTTTAATTGAAGGATTTGTTATTTTTGCATAATATTGGCAGCAGAAGGCATGAATAAAATGATAAAAATTATTCAAATGATTTTAATATCAAGTATTATAATAAGCGCACAATCCTTCAGCGAAAAAGCAACCCAAATAATTCTTAAGACTCCCAATGGTGATGTTGCCCATGACATGAGTCGTCATCATGTCATTAATTACAATAAATCTACTGCTCAGGATGGATATGGCAGACCAACCGAATTTCAAAGACACTGGTGGAATCCTAGTCAAACCAGTTGGGATCTTAGTTACCGGTCCGTACATACATATGCACAGGGATACACAGGCCCGATGTGCGGTGGTTATCCTGGTTACAGCGGATGGAGTACGTACACCTGGAATGGGACCAGTTGGGGAAATCCATATGTTACAACCCCGACTTATGACCCCAGTTGGAATATGACAGGCTGGACCTCAACGGCTCCTGGCGGTTCTCCTTATCAGGAAGGAACTCTTACGGGACCCTATTGTTGTGGTTATCCAACCCAGGAAGTTGTACGCGGGTGGAATGGAAGTACCTATGACAATTATTCCCGCTACAGTAACACCTTTAATTCGGATTGTGATTGGACAAGAGAGCAGATAGACTCCTGGGATGGGTCCGGATGGGTTCCCATTACACTCTGGGAAAGCACTTATACGCAACCTGGTTGTCCGGATGTTTGGACGGTGTCTTACTGGTATAATGGGGAATGGGTTTTATCCACAAGAACAACCTTTACTTATGGGAATTCTGATTGTATGAGTGACCAGGTTCCATACCCCCCGTGGTACCTTGGGGCTTGTAACCCAACCACAGTAGATCGCTACACGAGTAGTGACAACGGTAATACATGGGGGGGTGATTGGCGTGAGGTTTATAATCTTTCTGGTGATTGCCAGGCTACAACTATACACTACTATCCATATGATGATGGAAATACCCTGGCCCCCAGCCCTGATGAGATTATTACTAATGAATTTAAGCCTCTCGGACCAGGGAAAGTTCTGGAAATATTAGATAATTCCGATAACAGAGTAACAACATCTGTTTCGCAGGTATTTACAGGTGGAGTAGGGACAAATAACTGGAGAGCATGGAATTCTTATGAGGAGTTACAATTAAATACTGATAATGAACTTTCACTTCCAGATAGGTATTTCCTGGCTCAGAATTACCCCAATCCCTTTAATCCGTACACGACAATTCTTTATGAACTTCCAGCACAAGCCAAAGTATCCGTTGTGATCTATGATTTTCTGGGGAGAGAGGTCAGAAATTTAGTAAATAGCATAGAGCAGCCAGGTTCACATTCTGTTAACTGGAATGGAAAAGATGGCTCGGGAAATGATGTGAGTGCCGGCATCTATTTATACCGGATACAGGCAGGTGGATATGTCGAGACCAAAAAGATGGTATTGTTGAAGTAGATGCCATATGATATCATATTTGCTTAAAGCCCCGGACTTCTCCTCTGGGGCTTTCCTTATTGGGCAGTATGTGTATCCTTTATATTTCAAAGCCATACTCCCCACTCTGCTTGATTTAAAAAGGGGATTTGGTCAGGAACTAGATTTTGAAATGGGCTGTTTTTTCAACCCAAATGGCATACACTACTTCTCTTTCCGACGAGAAAGCAGCGGACTCTTAGGTCATCATTTGGAGATTAAAATCGGAAGATAAACGTAAATAATCTCCCGTTTCAACTATTATTCAGCAGATTGAGTATCCTTCAATTACTTTTGTCTTTTTTCCTAATACGAGTTTTCTGTATCTTCTTTTCTGATACACTCAACTTTTTAAAGTTATTTGAAACTTGTTTACCAACATCCAAGTGGAAAACAGTTTCGCCAATACACGACATTTGACATCCCGGTGTATGCAAACCCTTTCGCTGACACTTGTTTTCCCCTTTCCCACCTTAGTCATAGTATCTCCATATTTCATTTGATCTTTTCATATTTATTCATAGCTTTGTTGAAATTGCGTAAGGGGGGATGCAATTACCTTATAATAGAATAGCCCTCAGTATGTTTTTCTAGGATTTTGCGTCTCCCCTTTTTTGATACTGTTGTATAATAAATCCATTGTTTCTTTAAAAGGAAATCTGTTGATAAAGAAATGCCTGGTTCCATCGCATCCGCGATCATCATACTCATAGTTTGTTCTCTATCTTGTTTTTTAAGCCAACCTCAAATCTCCAAACCCTTACTTCCCTTTCTGTTTGTTTGAAAGAGTAAAATCCGTTGAAAAAATGCGATTGGTTGGGAATTAAGCAATGAAATAGGCTGTTTTTATAACCCAAATGGTATTTATGCGGGGTGCAAATAATTACTGCGGTACGGGAAAGCCCCCATGCCAAATCCGGGTGCTCTAATTTATATCCTGAGATTTACCTTTTTTCCCGTTACCCTATTCATATTTCAGCGAATTCACCGGATTGGCTAAAGCCGCCTTTATTGACTGAAAGCTGACCGTGATAAGAGCCACTAACAGGGCCAGTGTACCAGCCATCAAAAAGATGCTTACATCCAGGTTGATCCGATAAGCATAATTCTGAAGATACCGTTGCAGAACAAAATAGGCTGCCGGGAAGGCAATAACGCAGGAGATCAATACCCATTTAGTAAATTGACTGGTAAGCAGTAATACAAGGTTTGAACTTGACGCACCGAGCACTTTACGGATACCTATTTCTTTCATCCGTTGTTCAGTCGAAAAAGATGAGAGACCAAATAGCCCCAGACAGGCGATAATAATTGCCAGAACTGTAAAATATTTGACAAGTTGGCCCATATTATTTTCAACCCGGTACATCATCTCAAAATCTTCACTTAAGAAGCGATATTCAAAAGGATAGTTGGGCAGCATGCGATTCCATACATTTTGTATAGCATCCAGCGACCTGGAAACGTCGCCCTGCTCAAGCCGGACCAGCATATTATTAAACCGTCCCGGGTGGATAGCTACTGCCAAGGGTTCAATCTCGTTACGAACAGGCCTGAAATGGAAATCCCGCATCACTCCGACAATTGGTCCTTCGATACCTAAGAATTGTAGGTTCTCGTTAACGATGGGATCCTTGTTGATTATCTTGGCAAATTCTTCATTGATCATAAATGCGCCCACACTGTCATTCGCTACATCAGAGGGGAATTCCGGCGTAAATGCACGGCCGGCTACCATCTGGATTTCCATAGTCTCAACATAATCAAAATCCACTGAACTCATACCAACGATCAGGCTATAATCCGGATCTTTTCCATCCCAATCCGCACCACTGGAATTACTACCGATATTGGTCGGACGGTGTGAGGAAGCAGAAACAGCAATGATCTCGGGGATCTGGAGCAACTCCTGTTTGAATGCTGCATAACTGTTCTTTATGTCACCGCGCATACCGATTGACAGCACTTGTTCATGTTCAAAACCCAGGTCTTTGGAGCGCATAAAATTTAATTGCTGATATATGACCATGGTTCCAATTGTTAGACCAATAGACAGCGTAAATTGTATGATGACTGATACTTTTCTCAGGATCTGGCTGCGGCCGTGCGATAGATTTCCCTTAAGTACTTTTACGGGTTTAAAAGCCGAGAGGAACAGGGCTGGATAACTGCCGGCGATGATCCCTGTTATCAGGGTAATGATCACTAAACCAAGCAGGAAGTCGACCTGTAATAGGTCTGATCCTTCTATCAATTTACCGGATATGATATTAAAAACAGGGAGCAGCAGCAGGACAAAGACCAGCGAAACCAGTACGGCAAGGAAAGAGAGCAGGATAGATTCACCAATGAATTGGTAGATCAGGTTTTCCCGACGCGCCCCGACGATTTTACGGATCCCGATCTCCCGGGCACGGGTGGCTGAGCGGGCTGTGGCTAAATTCATGAAATTAATGCAGGCAATCAGGAGCACGAATCCGGCAATAAGTGAAAAGATGTAAACGTAAACAATTGCCTGACCGCTGTTACTGAAACCAAAATAACTATGCAAATGTACTCGCGTTAATGGGGCTGCCATGTACTGTGTGGCGGATTCCTCATCACGATTATTGCTCACGACCTCCGTCAGTTTGCGATCCACTTCCGTCAAATCCGCATCGTCCCGCAGCAGTAAACAACTTATTATGGAATTATTACCCCACCCGTCGTTGTAGCGGCCAAGGACCTTGGAAAATTCTATGGTTACAAGGATGACCGGATGTATTGTGCTGTTCTGAGGCGCTGTTTCTAATACTCCCGTGACCTTTAAACTGTGCTCGTTATCGACTAACAGGACCTGACCGATGGGGTTTTCTTCACCGAAATATTTTAGTGCAGTCTCTTCATCAATCACCACGGAATAGGGATCGTTCATTACTGTGTAACGGTCACCTTTAATCAAGCGATAATCGAATATCGTAAAAAAGTCCGGATCAACAGCCTGAACATTATTTTCAATAAATGATATTTCGCCATTACGAAAAGCGCCCCCTCCACACCAGCCGTAACGGGTAGCGCCTTCTACTTCCGGGATTTCATCAGCCCAGGCCGGCACACAGGGCCACGGTGTTACATTAACATGATACTTACGGCTGCTATAAACCTGGTCCTGCTCGACACGGACAAGGTTCGCTGAATAAGTGTGAAATTTGTCATAACTCAATTCATCCTGAACCCATAAGAATATCAGTAAACAACAGGTAAGTCCGAGAGCAAGTCCAAAAATATTGATAAGGGAATACACTTTATGATTGATGATATTACGAAGCATGATTTTGATGTAATTCCTCAACATATGCATTTCTCCTGGTATTGATCTGATTCCGGTAGTATTCCCACTCCCGATTTGATTAGACCGCAGATAAGCCGAATTAGTAGTCATATTATTTTCTAAAAAGATCACGGAACAAAATTCAGTTGCATGTGTTATACTATTTGAACATATATTCAAATAGATAGTCAGGCGACATTATGAATAAAACAATCATCACAACTGTCTGAGCGTTCCATGGCAACAGATATTTATTCAAAACAGGAGGCGTCAAACTGCCCGGTGTGTGGAGAAAAAGGTCGCCCTGTGCTGGCAATGACCATCAGAGCCTTGACAAATAAAGATTGGGAACAGAGAGAAAATATCAAGGATGGTTTTATCTGTGATAATCCAGACGATTCAACCGTCTATTTTATTCCTGAAAAAAATCTGATCATTGATAAAAGTGAGCTGACCGTTCGTGTTGGAATAAAGGAACAAGAAGATCC
>JAZGBQ010000340.1:0-7717 GCA_036476435.1 Fidelibacterota bacterium | reverse complement strand
ACTGCAAATGTTCTGGCGTGATCACCAAAATACCCCTCTTTTTCGACACCGCAATCAATACTTACAATCTGACCTTCCCTAAATACATCACCGTTAGGAATCCCATGGACTACTGCATCATCGATAGATATACAGAGAGTGGCCGGATAACCCAAATAGCCCTTAAAGGCTGGACGACCGCCCTGTGAACGGATGTGTTCTTCAGCAATACTATCCAATTTCTTAAGCGGTGTCCCCGGTTCAATGAATTGTGAAACCAGATCAAGCGTTTCAGCAACTATCTGGTTACTGATCATCATTAAATCGATCTCACGTTTTGATCGAATTTTGACCACGGCTACATTCTTCTCCTTCCACGTAACTTGCCTCTGGATAAAAAACCATCATAATGACGCATCATAAGATGAGATTCAATTTGCTGTAAAGTATCCAGTGCAACACCTACAATAATTAATAAACTGGTTCCACCAAAAAACGAAGCAAGATCATAATTGAGATCCATTATTTGCATGAGTATATAAGGGAAAATTGCAACAAATGCCAGGAAAAATGAACCTGGGAGTGTTACTTTTGTCAAGATATTATCAATATACTCAGCCGTTCTTTTCCCAGGCCTAACGCCAGGAATGAACCCCCCCTGTTGTTTTATTGTACTTGAAACCTGTACCGGATCAAAAGCTACTGCCGTGTAAAAATAGGTGAAAAATATGATCATTATGGCAAATACAAACCAGTAAAAAGGGTGGTCAAAGGAGAACCATCTAAGAACGCCCTGCATGAATTCGCTCTCACTAAAGAAGGTTGCAACTGTCGTTGGTAAAAACATAATTGCCTGTGCAAAAATGATTGGCATGACACCGGCTGTATTCACTCTTAAGGGTATGTGCGTGGACTGTCCACCATATACCTTCCGGCCGATAACTCGTTTGGCATATTGAACCGGAATTTTCCGCGTTCCCTGAGTGAGGAAGACAACAAAACCAACAATAACAAACATCAGTCCAATTAATATAACGTCAGAAAGGATACCACGCAGACCCTCTCTGATTAACACAAATTCAGTCAGAATCACGTTTGGTAGCCGCGATACTATTCCTATCATAATTATTAGTGAGATACCATTCCCAATTCCTCTCTCCGTAATTCTTTCACCGAGCCACATCATGAGAATGACACCGGTTACCATTGAGATAATAGCTGTAAATTTGAATAAGAATCCCGGGTTTGTCACAACTGATACAACGCCACCCCCAAGATTCGCGGTTAAATTCTCAAGAAATACAGTGACACCATAGGCTTGGAGAGTAGCTATTAAAACCGTACCATAACGAGTGATTTGCGTTATCTTTTTACGTCCCTCTTCTCCTTCTTTCTGTAATCTCTGAAAATACGGCACTACAGATCCCATTAACTGTATAATAATCGACGATGAGATGTATGGCATAATTCCTAGAGCAAAAAGTGTTGCCTTTTGAAATGCTCCCCCGGCGAACAGGTCATATAGCCCGAACAACGTATTCTGAAAATTTTGAATGGCAGCGCCCAGAGCCTCACCGTTTATGCCTGGAATTGGTATGTGCGCCCCGGCTCGAACGACGATTAAGATTCCAAGGGTGAAAAGGATCCTTGTACGAAGTTCCGGTATATTGAATATATTTTTTATTCTTTCTATCACTGAATCGTTACCGTTCCCCCTGATTTCTCAATCTTTTCGATTGCGGAACTACTAAATGCCGTCGCTGTGACATTCTTTGCTTTTTCCAGTTTTCCACGACCTAACACTTTAATTGGTTTAAATGCCGATTTCACAAGTCTATGTTTTACCATTGCTGCAGCATCAATTGTTTTCACTGATATTTTTTCTAGAGATTCAACATTCACGATCTGGAAATCTTCTCGGAATTGATTATTAGAGAACCCACGTTTTGGCAACCGACGTGATAATGGCATCTGACCCCCTTCAAACCAGGGTCTTTCTCGATGACCACTGCGCTGCCCGGCACCTTTATGACCTCGTCCGGATGTTTTTCCGGTACCTGAACCTTTTCCCCTGCCTAAGCGTTTAGAAGATGTCCTTGCAGATTTCGGACGTTTTATTTCACCCAGTTTCATTCTACATTCTCTACGTGAACAAGATAATCAATTTTTTTTATCATTCCTCGGATAGCAATCGTGTCATTTTTAACAACGCTACTATTTGTTTTTCGTAAGCCCAGGGCATTCAGTGTCCTTTTAGCTTTCGGTTTATACCCAATCCTGCTCCTAATTTGAGTGATACGAATTTTATTTTGTTTACTTTTTGGCATGATTAATTAAAAACTTTACTAATTGGGATATTTCTTTTACTCGCTACCGTGACTACATCCTGCAGTTTTTTCAAAGCTGAGATGGTAGCGCGTGCTACGTTGAGTGGATTATTCGATGCTAATACCTTAGTCAGTATGTTAGATACCCCTGCTTGCTCAAGCACTGCCCTTACCGGACCACCTGCGATAATTCCAGTACCAGGAGATGCAGGTTTTAATAAAACACTGCTGGCACCAAATTTACCGATTATTTTATGGGGGATTGTCCCATTGACAATAGGAGCACGAAAGATATTCTGTTTAGCATTTTCTTTGGCTTTGGTTATTGCCGCAATAACTTCATGAGCCTTACCGAGCCCCATCCCCACATGCCCTTTACCGTCTCCAACTACAACTAATGCTGAAAAGCGAAATCTTTTTCCGCGAGAAGTCACTTTCGCAACACGGTTGATTCGAACAACGACTTCTTCATTAAGATCTAATTCTGATGGATTGATAATTGCCAACTTATATCTCCCGGTATGTTAAAATTCCAACCCGCCTTCGCGTGCGGCATCTGCAAGAGCTTTCACACGACCATGGTATGGATATCCATTTCTGTCAAATACAACCCTTGAGATTTTGGCTTTCTTTGCCTTCTCTGCTAACGATTGTCCAACAATAATACTTTTTTCAATTTTTGATCCGGCATTCGCAATTTTTGATTGAATAGATTTATTGAGCGATGACGCTGAAACTTTTGTAATTCCTTTATTATCATCAATAATTTGTGCTTCAATATTTTTACTACTACGGGAAACACAGAGACGATATTGGTTGGAACTCCCACGTTTAGCTTTTTTACTCCGGTTGCGCCGTCGTTCAAATCGTTTTAGTTCTTTTTTCAATTGACTCATAATTATTACCCTACTCCACCAACAGTCTTGCCCTGTTTGGATCGTACATACTCACCTTTATAGCGTATACCTTTCCCTTTATAGGGCTCTGGTTTCCTAAAAGATCGTATCTTTGCAGCAACCTCTCCGACCAATTGTTTATCGAAACCGGAAACTGTTATCTCGGTACGACTACCTGTCATGATTTTGATACCTTCCGGTGGTTCAAAAATTATATCGTGCGAAAATCCAAGTTGCAGAACTAATCGTTCACTTTGAATATTAGCCTGAAAACCTATCCCATTAATTTCCAATTCTTTCTTATACCCTTCGGATACACCAGTTACGGCAGATGCAATTATTTGACGTGTAGTACCATGTAAAGCTTTATGCTTCCGATGATCACTTGGCCTTGAAACAATCAGATAATTATCCTTTTTGGACACTTTCATCTCAGGATGAATTGAAACATCCATAGAACCTTTTGTTCCTTTGACCACGATTAGCTGACCTTTAATATCGATGGAAACCCCATCGGGAATTAAAACTGGATTATCACCTATACGAGACATTATTCTCTACCAAACATTGCATATATGTTCACCACCAATTCTATATCTACGAGCAACTTTATTTGAAATTATTCCTTTAGAAGTTGATAAAATGGCAATCCCCAAACCATTAAGAACACGTGGGATTTCATTTGCAGCAACGTAGACGCGGCATCCAGGTTTACTTATCCGTTGAATATTCTCAATCACAGGATTTCCCTTGTAATCATAGCGTAGAAAGACTCTAATTGTGTCGTTCAACGAACCAGTTATAAAAATGAAATCTTCAATATAACCCTCTTCTTTTAAGACATAAGCAATCCTTTTCTTCATATTAGAAGAAGGTACATCCACCCATCTCTTTTCAGCAGCAAGGGCGTTACGGATTCTTGTTAGGAAATCAGCAATTGGATCAGTCATTGACATTACTATTCTCTCCCATTACCAGCTAGCTTTCGTTACACCGGGTATTTCACCCTTAAGAGCCATTTCCCGAAAACAAATGCGACAGATTCCGAACCGACGGAGATAACCGTGAGGACGACCACAATTTCCGCAACGACTGTATTTTCTTGTAGAAAATTTTGGCTTCCTTTTTGCTTTTACGATTAAAGATTTTTTTGCCATCAGTTCGCCTCAATTGGAGCATCATTTCGCTGCTGTTTTACAGGTTTTTCACGAAGTGGAAAACCAAATTCTTTAAGTAACCAATAAGCTTCGTCATCCGTTTTTGCGGTTGTATTAATTGCAATATCCAGGCCCCGAATAGCATCAATTTTATCATAGTTTATTTCAGTGAAAATAATCTGTTCTATCACTCCAAAATTATAGTTCCCACGGCCATCAAAAGATTTAAATGACAATCCGGTAAAATCACGTGTTCTTGGTAAGGCAATACTATTCAGACGTTGAAAGAATTCATACATCCTATTGGCCCTGAGTTTTACTGAACACCCGACAGGGAATCCACGCCGGATCTTGAAATTAGATACATCACGCCGAGCTAGCGTAACCACGGCTTTTTGACCAGCTATAAGAGTCAATTCGGATATACCGCTTTCAAGGGCTTTAGGATTTATTTTAGCATCTCCGATCCCCATATTGAGAATGATTTTTATTAATTTTGGTACTTCCATTTTACTCTTGTACCCGAAACGCTTTATCATATTGTTGACAATTTTCTCATTATACAAAGTTTTGTAAGAGGGTTTATAATTTCGCGATCCATTATTTTTTAATTTAGGCAATGGTACCGTCATATTTTTCATCTCTTTCGCCGGGATATCTTTTACCTGAGATTCAGTCTTTTTCGGGACGGATTTTTCTGCATTAGCAGAAGATTTCTTAGCCGGCTTATTACTCTTCATTGCAAGTTTGGTTGCAGGTGTTGTTTTTTTCTCAATGGAATCAATCATGATTAAATTTCTATCTCCTGCCCGGTTTTCTTTGACACCCTGACTTTGGTACCATCATCCAATGTTTTGTAGCCAATACGCGTTGCTTTGCCACCCTGGACTACCATCACGTTTGATAACTGAATTGGGGCTTCTTTTTCAACAAAACCACCTCCAGGATTTTGCTGGGTCGGGCGTGTGGCTTTTTTAATAAAATTTATGCCTTCAACAATTACCTGTTGTTTAGCGGGGAAAACAGCAAGGATTTTTCCTTGTTCACCGCGATGATTACCAGATATGACCTTAACGGTCATTCCTTTTTTTACATGCATTTTACAATACCTCCGGTGCCAATGAGACAATTTTCATATACCCACTTTCTCTTAATTCTCTGGCAACAGGACCAAAAATGCGTGTTCCCCTTGGTTCCTCTTGGACATCCAATAATACGGCTGCGTTGTCGTCAAATCTTATATACGAACCATCTTTTCTTCGTACTTCCTTTTTTGTTCTCACAACTACTGCCCGGGTCACATCTCCTTTTTTCACCATTCCATTTGGCATCGCATTTTTAACGGTAACAACAATGAGATCGCCAACCGATGCATACCTTCTTCTCGAACCCCCAAGTACCTTAATACAGAGCACTTCTTTAGCACCGGTATTGTCAGCCACTTTTAACCTTGTTTCTTGTTGAATCACTTCATCGTTCCAATTCTATTGATTCGCGAACAACTTCACTGACCTGCCAGCATTTTCTTTTACTGATAGGTCTGGTTGACACAATCTTGACCTGATCGCCTATCTTAGTCTCAACTGAGCCGATATGTGCTAAATATTTATTATATTTTTTAACAAATTTCTTATATAAGGGGTGTCGTACACGTCTGGTAACTCTGACAACAGCAGTTTTATTCATGCTGGTACTTACTACCTCTCCTTCGAGAACCTGTCTTCTGCGTTTCTCGCTCATTTCTTATTTTCTCCTGGTATCACTGCGTGGCGTATCCCCTTATTATTTTCATGAATCACAGTTTTGATCTGTGCGATCTCTCTTCTTAAATACCTTATTCTATGCGGATTTTCGAGTTGCTGCAATGCCTTTTGAAAACGAAGATTTTGCAGAGCATCCAGGTCATCCTGGAGTTTTATCTCCAATTCTTCAATATTTAATTCATTTAACTGATTGTGTTTCATAATCCGGTTTATATTTCTCTTCGAGCAACAATTTTTGTTTTAATCGGTAGCTTGTGACCGGCGTTTCGGAATGCCAGTTCAGCCTCTTCGAAGGAAACCCCTTCGACTTCGAATAATATCCGACCGGGTTTTACCACAGCAACCCAATATTCCGGGGGGCCTTTGCCTTTCCCCATACGTGTTTCTGCCGGTTTTTTAGTCACTGGTTTATCAGGAAATACGCGAATCCACATCCTACCAATTTTCCTGATCACACGGGCAATTGTTATCCGGGCTGCTTCTATCTGCCTGGCTGTTATCCAGCCTGATTCGATAGCTTTCAATCCAAAAGTACCAAAAGCTACATAATTACCTCTCATCGCCATCCCTCTTCGGGATCCGCGATGATGTCGACGATATTTAATTTTTTTTGGCTCAAGCATGTTTTTTACTATGCCCTTCTCCGTTGCATATCCACACTTTTATTCCAATAATTCCATATGTCGTTTTGGCCTCTGTAAGAGCATAATTAATATCAGCTCGTAAAGTATGGAGCGGTACTTTTCCTTCCATAAATTTTTCACTTCGCGCGATCTCGGCGCCTCCCAAACGTCCTGCCACGTTAACCCGTATTCCTTCGGCACCCATTCTTAATGTAGACTGAATCGCTTTATTTACAACTCTTCTATAGGACATTTTTTTCATTAATTGATGAGCAATATTGGATCCGACCAGTGCCGCATCTAATTCGGGTCGTTTGACCTCTGAAATATTCACCTGAACATCTTTCTTAGAGAGTTGTTTCACTTCATTTTTCAATCGGGTGACTTCTTCTCCACCTTTACCTATCACTATCCCCGGTCGAGCAGTATGAATCGTAACTGTTACAACCTTTGATGTCCGGCTTATTTCAACTTTTGAAACCCCAGCGTTAGGTAATCTGTGTTGAAGATACTTACGAATTTTGATATCCTCAGAAAGCCCGTCAGCAAATTCGCCCTTTTTGGCAAACCAGTTGGACCGCCAATCTTTATTTACGATCAACCTGAATCCAATCGGATGTGTTTTTTGACCCAAATAATCCTCCTACTTATTACTCATCAGTAACAACAATCGTTAAATGGCTGGTCGGTTTGTTAATTCTGGATGCACGTCCCATCGAGGCGGCGCGAAACCGCTTCAAAAATGGACCACCATTAACAAAAGTAGTTTTTATGCTTAACAATTCCGGATCCAGCTTCGAATCTTTTTCCTGCGCAAGCAAATTAGCTGCTGCAGAGCGTAATGTTTTCTCAATAACCTGGGCTGCCTTTTCCTTGGAAAAATGCAGAATATTCATTGCATCACCAACCTTTTTTCCTTCAATAATGGCTAGTGTTTTCCTAATCTTTCTAGGAGACTGCCGTATATAACGA
>JAZGBQ010000034.1:0-4696 GCA_036476435.1 Fidelibacterota bacterium | reverse complement strand
CGGTTTATATTCTTCTAAAATGTATCTAAAGCAGGGTCTGCACCAAAATCCCAGGTTAGATTTTCAAAAAGTCCTACCTGAAGGTTTTTTGCAAAATAAATAATTTTGTCCTTAACATGCAACTCGGCGTCACCCCACGCCATAAACATTGGCTGCTGAACGACTTTCTTAATATCAATCTTGTAAATGATCTTATCGTGGTAGGGTCTCACCTGCCCCTTAAATTTTACCTCACCGACTCCCAGAGCTCTGCCGCGACCATCACCTCCGATCCATGATAAGAAAAAGCCGATCAACTGCCAGAAGCCATCTAGTCCTAAACAACCTGGCATTACCGGATCATTTATGAAATGACATTTAAAAAACCAGTGGTTTTTATCAATATCCATTTCGGCAATAATGCTGCCCTTATCGTATTTTCCACCATCTTTGGATATATGCAGAATCCGATCCATCATCAGCAATGGAGGTTTGGGTAGTTTTCCATTTTTTAGGCCGGAGAACACTCCTTCGGCTACTTCTAGCAGATCCTTCTTACTAAATTTATGTTGTTTCACGCTCACATTTTCTCTTGTTGATTATTAATTAATATTACTATGGTTGTAACCCTAATTCGAAGGCACAGAAAAAGGGATCTGAATTGTTGCTCGCATAATAATCAATACCGAATTTTGAACTTAGTTGTTTTCACCAATATAAACAATCGAGTAAATAGGATTCAATAGGCACGTGTTATTAATAAAAGTTCATATAAAACTAACCTGCGCTTGGTATTTTCAATGACAACTTTTCTTTAGTTGTAATATCAAATAACCTGCCGCCGCTACAATTGGTGGCACGATATTTATCATGGGTGGTGCAGGAGAACCGACTTTCAGTACGGTAGGAACGAATGAAGGTTTCGTTGTTGAACAGGTTATTTGTTCTGATTCATAAATAATGTTAATATTCTCAGAGAAACCTATCAGCAATTAGGATGATACGATGAAATTCAAGACCAAATTCACATATTTATTCTTAGTACTTCTCATTGCATTCTCCGGCTGCTCAACCCAGGGAGTCAACAGCGTTCTGTCTTTCGATGGCGTTTCTATAACCTACGAAGTGCAGGGAAGCGGCGAGCCGTCAATAATCTTTGTCCATGGCTGGGCTGGGAGACGGCAAAATTGGGATGATCAGCGAGATTATTTTTTGGATCGACATCAGGTGGTGCTGGTTGACCTTGCCGGAAATGGTACATCCGGACATGACAGAGAAGAATGGACCATGCAGGCATTTGCTAAAGATGTCGTAACGGTGTTAGATCAACTGGATCTTGATCAGATCATATTAGTAGGTCATTCAATGGGATCAGCTGTGATTATGGAAGCAGCAGCGATGATTCCCGACCGGATTTTAGGGATAGTGCCAGTCGATATGTTCCAGAATGTTGAAGAAACACTATCAGATGAACAGAGGGTACAAAAAGTTGCTGACTATATGAACTGGATCCTCAGTTCTGACAATGAATATATTGTCCAATCTCCCATGATTGGTTGGGAAGAATCCTTATCGAATACAGTCGAATGGTTATCAAATGAGTTGAGACCCAAACTTACTCTGAATGTTGCACCCATTGTCTGTATTAACTCTGATGAGAAGGAAACCGACGTCATGATCGCAAGAAAATACGCAAGTTCATTTGATGTTAGAATTATTGAAGGAGTTGGTCATACAGTCATGCTTGATGCTCCTGATGAATTCAATACCGTACTTGAAGATGTCATTAATACTTTTCAATAAAACGATTCTTGTTGAAACTATTGGAGGGATCATGAAAAAAACTGCGAACCCGATAAAAGGTGAATGCCTCTGTGGAAAGGTCAAATTTGCTGTTCAACCTCCGATTAAATGGTGTTCTAATTGTCATTGTACCCGTTGTCAACGATCCCATGGGGCAGGTTTTGTAACCTGGTTTGGTGTCTATGAATCCCAATTTAAATTGACAGAGGGGAATACCGATCTAAAATGGTATAATTCTTCAAAAAGATCAAAATATGGCTTCTGCACGAACTGTGGATCGTCAATTTTGTTTAAATCATCTAAATGGAAAGATGAAATTCACATGACCCTCGCAAATCTTAAAAAGGATATTGGTATTCGTCCTAAAAATAATGTCTACTTTGATACTCATGTGGATTGGTTAACATTTGATGATGGTCTGAAGAGATTCGATGATCCCAATAAACCTAAATGAGTATTGCATTAATAATTAATTATAAAACAGTATTATAACTCGATCGTACCTGGTGAAGTAATAAATACATTACCTTAATTAATTGTCCCTCAAATTTTGCTTATCAAGCCTAGTCGAAAAGCTCTATTATTTGAGGGACAACATTACATCAGCATTTTTTGTTCTATATCTATTCTCCGAGAGTATTATTTAGGTAAGCATCGTATGCGGACATGTCGAAATGTCCGTGACCACTCAAGTTAAATAAGATTGTCTTTTCTTTCCCTTCCTCCGTCACCCGAATAGCTTCATCAATGGCAGCTTTAATGGCATGAGAAGATTCCGGGGCAGGTATTATTCCTTCACAATTAGCGAATGTCACAGCTGCTTTAAAAACTTCCGTTTGGCCAAAAGCGATTGCTTCGACCATACCATCCTTAACAAGCTTGCTTAATAATGGAGCGACGCCATGGTATCGAAGACCACCTGCGTGAATTATTGGTGGCACAAATTCGTGTCCTAAAGTATACATTGGAAGAAGCGGAGTCATACCGGAAGAATCTCCAAAATCATAATCAAATTTACCCTCTGTTAATGTTGGACAGGCGGTCGGTTCGACAGCAATGGCTTTTATTTTTTTCCCATTTATCTTATCACGTAAAAATGGAAAAGCAAGTCCAGAAAAATTACTTCCGCCTCCTACGCAACCAATAATAATATCCGGATAATCATTTGCGATCTTCATCTGTTTTATGGCCTCTTCACCAATGATGGTCTGATGCATTAATACATGATTAAGAACACTGCCGAGGGAATATTTGGTATCATCTCGGCTGACTGCATTTTCCAGTGCTTCACTTATGGCTATCCCCAGACTTCCGGGACTATCTGGATCTTCTGCAAGCACCTTCTTTCCATAAACGGTTTCTTCGCTTGGGCTTGGTAAGACGGATGCTCCCCAAGTTTGCATCATTGATTTACGATAAGGCTTTTGTTGATAGCTGATTCTGACCATGTAAACCTTGCATTCCAGATTGAATAAATTACAAGCGAAACTTAACGCACTACCCCACTGGCCAGCACCGGTTTCTGTAGTTAAACGTACCACTCCTTCCTGTTTATTGTAATAGGCCTGGGGTACAGTTGTATTTGGTTTATGGCTTCCGGCAGGACTAACACCTTCATATTTATAATATATTTTAGCTGGTGTTTTAAGAAACTGTTCGAGTCGTCTAGCCCGATATAATGGAGTTGGCCGCCACATTCGATAAATATCGATAACCTCCTCAGGTATGGGAATAAACTGGTCCTGGCTAACTTCTTGCTTGATTAATTCCATTGGGAACAAGGGAGCTAAATCCTCAGGCCCAATTGGTTGTTTTGTTCCAGGATGAAGAGGTGGAAGTATTTCACCAGATAAATCACTGAGAATATTGTACCATTTATGAGGTATCTCAGATTCTGGCAATGTGATTTTCAAGTCCATTGTATTACTCCTTATTTTATTAATCATCAAAATGAAAGGTTGGCTCATGATAGAACCGAATCCTTTTATTTCTGATTTTATTCATTATGAATTTGTCGAATTCCTGATTTAATTCTTTGAGCGATTTTTCCTGCTGTAGCACATTAAGTTTGATATTGCAGTGTAAGGCACGTTTCGGCAGCAGGAATCTGGTGATTCCACTAGGTAATGTTACTCCCTTCATTGCCATACTGATCACTTGGTCGATCGTTAAATGTCGATACGTAATTAAAGCGGAAAACCGCTGGTAATTTTTCTTTAAATATTCAAGATTAGTATAACTTACCCTGTCTCGATATGGATGATTTTTAAAGGATTCTACAAATTTCTTCAACTGTTCCATTTGATGCATCAGATCGGCGTGACCAAAAGCATTGTATAAGGTATTTTCTGAAAAGCGGATACTGAATAGATATCCTTCAGAAGTATGGGAAGATGACTTTATTAATTTTATTCCATCTATTGAATATGCAAAATCCAGAAGAGCTCTTGGGGATATATCCTCTAGAACGTGATGCCAGCAATCAAGTTTTAGCCTTGGTTCGGGAATATTCACTACCTGAACAATTATCCGTTTAAGACCCATCTTTTGCAGCGCAGTCACGCGATTCGCCCCGTCAATTAATATTTTCTTGTCAACATTATTTGAGTTCGTCACGACCGGGGGGTGTTTGAGTAAAGCACTTTCTGTTAACTCATTGATTAATCCATCAACTCGATACAAATCTGGTTCCTCGTGGAATAGTATTTCATCAATATTTACCACACATAACAGCGGTAATTCACCGATAACCAGATTGTTATTATTGATCCTGTTTTTCATATCTTATTTACTCAATTATCTTTTCTTCTGTAAAATAAAAAACCCACTGCTCTTTGCCTGCAGTGGGTTGAGTGTTCCGGTATCTTTTTTTCTAAATTACATCACAGAAATGTGTACACCCCTCCTACTGCAT
>JAZGBQ010000339.1:0-2098 GCA_036476435.1 Fidelibacterota bacterium | reverse complement strand
GAGAAACCACCCCTGACAGAAAAAGATACAATTAAAATCAATGCTGCTCCAATGGAAAGTGCGATTATGAATTCCAATAATGTAAAGGCCTCTTCACCTTTTCTCATTTTATGCCTACACTTGATATATCAATACCATCAACTGAAACGGTATAAATATACACATTCTTACCATATTTACTAAAGCTGTTATCTTTTCCCTCTTCTATACGCCAGTTAATACCCTTGTCCGAGGTTTTACCCATCAATACTCTTTCATTATCTCCCTGTGTAGAATTATTATCTAACAGTCCAAGGAATTTCTGTTCAGTCTTTGAGATAACAATGTCAAGTCTTTCATCATAGTCGTTTACCTTTGCTCTTAGCATACTGGAATTTCCTAATAGCCTTACAAATATCGTTATTGATATACCTACAATAACAAGTGAAATGATCACCTCTAAAATGGTAAAACCTCTATCGTTTTGTTTGTTCTTAAACATAATCTACTCCACAGTAATGACAAAGAGAACAGGATTGTGGTACTTCACTTTAATAAAGTTTTAATTTCCATTTTTTTCATCTTTGCTATCTGTTTCAACTTTTGCTTGAATTCTTTGGTTAGCATATCAGCCTCTGCGGTAGTATTTATGATATAAGGCGTAATTAGTACCATCAACTCGGTTTTTTCTTTTGTTTTGTTTGTTGACTTGAAGATATTACCAAGAACCGGGATGTCACCTAAAAGAGGTACTTTCTTAATTATTATTTCATTTTTTATATCAATAATCCCCCCCAGGTAAATTGCATGACCACTCTTAATAACTAAGGAAGTCTCTGTAATGCGTTGTGTGAAAGTTGGCGAATCTATTTGGGATGATGTTGTTTCTATAGCATCACTTATCTCTTGTCTGATATCTAGTGTAACCATTCCATTTTGACCAATACGTGGGGTTATTGTGAGTATTGTACCGGTATCCCGATATTGAACTTGCTCCAATATAGTGTTACTAGTAGCTACAGTCTGTGAACTACTCGTTAATATGGGTTCAGATGCACCTACTTGAATACTTGCGGTCTGTTCATCACGAACAAGTAAGTGAGGTGATGATAATACCTCTAATTCTGTCTCAGCGGCAACCAAGCTTATTATGGCATCGATATCCCTGTTTAAGCTAAAGACCCTTGTCCCAATCCCTGTAAGAGGTTCTATACCAGTAGTTAGTGATGTACCACCAGGTGCGGGCAAAAGTGATATGCTGGCCCCTTCGTCATCTCTCCCCTTATGTCTGAAAAAATATTCTACCCCATGTGCCAGGGCATCAGATAATGTAACCTCTGCAATTATGGCTTCTATGAGCACCTGTTGAGGCGTAGCATCAAGGGTTTCAATAATTGCCTTGATACTCCGGTAATCAAAAGGCAGCGCCTTTATGATAATGGAATTCGTATTTTTATCGGCGATAATCTTCATGGGTTCTTCCACCGCTTCCCCAGGTTTGACTGGTGGAGTAATCTTCTCCTTAAAAAGCTCTGTCAAAATAGGTACAGTTGTTTCTGCCTGTTCATGCTGCATCTTATAAATATACAATCTCAGTCTCTTCTCTTCAGGATGTACGTCTATGTTTGCTATCCAGGCATCAACCGATGAAAAAATCTCTGGTGTATTAGATGCTACTAATATCTTGTTTGTTTCCTTAAATGGGATAAAGGCTATCTCTAATTTTGGCCCCTTTGTCCTTGCACCAAGCGTTTGAGCAACCAGATCCAGGTCTTTTGAAAGAGACGTAGCATCAACATGTTTTACTTCATAAAACTTTAACGCCTTCCCTGCAAAAAAGGGGACATCAAATGTCCTTATAATCTTCAACAACCTGTCCATATTTGTGACTTTTTCAGAAATAATGATTGCGTGGGTATCATTTGGAGCAATGACAAAGCCAGCCTTGCTCAATAATCCCCTGAGGGTTGGAATTATTGTTTGAGGTGCCACATGCTTTAATGGCACTATCTGTGTAATTACATCCCTACCTTGTGTTTTCGTCGTATCACCAATATTCACAACACGCGATTCACTACGAGCCTCTTGTATAGGTAGTACCTGAAAAACATTTTTATCT
>JAZGBQ010000338.1:0-2861 GCA_036476435.1 Fidelibacterota bacterium | reverse complement strand
TACTGGCCTTACTTCTCGGCAGCGGTCTGACCGCCCAGGATCAAACAGAATCAAATAGTACATCTGACTGGATATCAAGAATACCCTTCACATTGAAAAGAAACAAAATCATCTTACCGGTGACAATAAATGGGTCCGATACCATTGATATCACACTTGATACCGGAATGCCGTTTGAAGGATTCTATCTTTACCATGAAGAATTCATAGATGAACTGGATCTCGAGAACGGGATTGAAGTCCAGATTGGCGGCGCTGGAGAGGGCGAGGCCGCAACTGGCATAATGTATGACTCAGTCAGCACAAAAATCGGCGACATCGAATTCGCTGATCAATTAGTCATCATATCAAAAAGCAAAACGACACAGTATTTCCCAAAAGGAGGCGTTACCGGAAAGACCATTTTTAAATACCCTGTTGTAGGTATTGATTATGAAAAGCAGCTGATATCCCTGGAAAACCACATGCCGCGGCTTGATTCGTCCTGGACCGCGCTGGATATATGGTTGAACAGAAATAATATTCCATACATAAACACCCGGGTCATGATCAATGAAAATGAGGCTCCGAAAGATATGCGTATGTATATTGACCTGGCGGTGAGCGAATTTATGGAGATCCTGGTAGGACCGGATGATCAGCTCACGATCCCTGGGAGCAGTGACCGGCAACGTTTAGGAACCGGGTTAAGCGGTGACATTTATGGTGTGACAGGTAGAATATCAGCATTCATTATCGATTCATACGAAATGAACAACGTCATATCGAATTTTTCAGACGCGGAAGTGCGTTCCAAACAGCCAGACAAAGCGGATGGGATAATTGGCAACGGCTGTTTACAACAGTTCAATATTTATTTAGATTATACGGGTGAAACAATGTATCTAAAACCAAACAAATATTTTACAGGGATCAAATTAAACAAAGTAAAGCACTAAGCGACTGACAGATTACAATCCCGTATACTTTTTCCATTGTAGCTATTATTCCAAAACAAAATCCAGGCCAGTACTGAATCCCTCCATTTCACCGATTTGAATTCCGGATCCTGTAAAGCGTAACAATTTCTTAGTAGAATACTGCTGGACCAATACCCCGGGTGCTTCCGTACCAGGTACGACTAAAATTTTATATAAAAAATCAAATTCATCACCAAGAATCTCCTGAATAAATTCCGGTTGAGCATAAGGTAGATAGCCGGAACTCCATTCACCATGGATCAATGAATACCCTGTGTAATAACAATCACCGGTATCAGGATGAAGACTGATGTCGGTGATAAAATAGTCCTCCATGAATATCTCGAAATCCCCATTCTTATTAATCCTGGCGATTCCAGTGCCAGTTCCTATCCAAATCTTGCCAGTAGTCGGATCCGCTCTTATAGGACCGGGATTTTCTATTGATGGATATACTGTTACTTTGTTCCCGGATGAGCTTATGGAAAGCCTATATACACGATCTAAGGAGGGCGACGTTGTCCAGACCGATTTTGACAATCTATCCCAGGCTATTTTGGAAGAAACCGAAAATGGATCATCCATTGCAACCGAAAGAACCTCATTACCTGAATAATCATACCCTTTTACCTGGTTTACATTCTGCATAATCACATATAGTATCTGATTCTCAGAATCAAGGGCGATATCAACCGGTATTCCAGGGAGACTGAAAGAATATGATTGAGTATCATTTTCAAAAGAAATTATCTGCTGTTCTAAACTCTTTGCTACCCACAATCGTTGACGAGAGGAATCATATTCGATTGCGCTGGGCGCAATCAGAGCCTCCTGAAACAATTGGTGAGATCCGTCGTAGCCAATTTTCCATAAGTTCCAATTATGACGGTCAGAAACCCAGATATTAACCGGTCCGGGAATAAACATTACCGGATCAGATAATTTACTTTCGCTGAATCGAGTGATACCTTTGACAGCATAAGCATAAGGAGTATCATATATTAATCCGGAGTCATTAATACTTGATATATTCGCTGACACAGTCGTCCAATATGTCAGATCAGTTTTAGACGACCCTTTATATATTTCTGTGTAGGTATAATCATTAACCTCCATTATTTCCCAGGACAATTTCATGGAATCCCTATTCGACTGAATCTTCAATCCTACAGGTGCCCCACGGGTTTCCGGATTGACCGGATCAAGGGGATTTGTTCTTTCCCGATCTGAACACGAACTCATCAGGAGAACGGATATGATTATCAGCGATTTCGTCATTTCAGTAAAAGAATGATAGGGCAAAGAGAATTATGCCGATTTCAATACCTACATAGGACAGTCCCGTAAGCTTGTCAAAACGCTCCGCTCGGGAATAAAGTTGATCCATTGCTCCTATATCTCCGGTCTTTTGATAATCCTCATAAGCTTTCTCAGCATTCTGATGGAAATACCATGTAAGGACACCTGAAGCAAGGGTTACCGCTGCGCCAGCGTATCGCAACTTAAGAGAGTTTTTCCCTGATACATCCTCGAATGAGATTATTAATGTATCTGAAAGACTGATATCCGGGGTATTCACCGGATTCCATCTCATAGTATCCTCAGCCGCAATGGTTGTGTCTTGCCCCAGTAATAATGCAGTAACAATCAGCAACATGCAAAAAATCCTTTTCACGGCTTACTCCCTAACAGGATAAGATTACGATTTGAATCATATAATAGGATTCCATTTGGAAGAATTTTGACCTGATGTATTGTGTGTTCTGTGGAATAATTCCAAAGTTCTTTGCCAGTAGTAGTGTCTAAGGCCACAATTCTTCCTCTCATATAAGGTACTAGAATTACATTATTGGCGATGAGCAAGGAAAGATTGATCAATCCATAGTCTTCATCATAATGCCA
>JAZGBQ010000337.1:0-13170 GCA_036476435.1 Fidelibacterota bacterium | reverse complement strand
TCAACCTTTTCCGGATCAATTCTGACAACCAATATCGATCTGATGATTGGCCAGGTTCGACCCGATGTCAGTCAATATAATTTCAACGGAGTGATTGATGATGTCAGGATTTATGATTATGCCCTTTCCGTAGATGATATTCAAGCTCTTTACCTGTCTACCAAATCTGATTTTGATGAGTTACTCGGTATCCCTGATGAATTCGTGCTATATCAGAACTATCCAAATCCTTTTAATCCCCAAACTACAATCCCTTATCAGCTGCCGACATCCGGAAATGTGAAACTGGATATCGTGGATCTGAATGGAAGAACGGTCCGGACAATAGTTAACGAATACAGACAGGCCGGCTTCTACATTTCAACCTGGAACGCACGGAATGTCAGTTCGGGAATTTATTTTTTCCGGCTTCAGGTGGAAAATAACGTATTGATTAAAAAGTGTGTTGTACTAAAATAAAAAGATGACTTTGATATCACAGAAGTAACTGGTGGGAACATTGAAAAATATTAAATTAGTACACCCTATCCATTCAAATTATACAATTACATGAAAATGAGAATATGAATTTTGTTTATTAATGGTAAATCTATAAACACAAACGGTTTCATAATGAAAATGTTGATCATTATGGGCAGCTGCAGTTTATTTTTTACTTGTGCGAGAAATGGAATTGAGAATTCTGATTATCTGCTCACTTATTGGTCATCAACCAATCCCTATGAAATCGAGCTGGCAAAAGTACTCGTTGCTGATTGGAATTCCGCACACCCTGATTCTATGGTAGAGCTGCAGCCTTTACCGGAAGGGCGCAGTGGGGAGGAAGTACTGATCATTGCCGCTGCCGGCGGTACGACTCCTGATATTTGCTCCAACGTTCCACCCATAATAGTGCCTCTTCTGGCAAAAGCAAAGGTCCTTGTTCCAGTAGATCAATTTGCAGATGGCCGTGAGTTTATTGCACAGCGCCTTCCTAAAGAATTACTTAACACTTTCGTAGCAACGGACAGTATGCTGTACCAAATCCCCTGGAAAGGTAATCCCATTATGGTACAGTACAACCTGGGGATACTCAAAGAGGTTGGATTTGAACGGCTACCCACAACATGGTCCGAGTGGAATGAACTGGCTGAGCTGGTAAGCGGTGACACTGATGGTGACGGTCGTGAAGATCGCTGGATGAGCGATGTCAACATCATCGCGGAATGGCGTCAGAGATTATTTGATTTTTATCCATTTTTCATTGCTGCAAGTGGTGGTCAGACCATTTTAAAGAACAACACTGAAATCAATTTTAATACGGACGTGTCGCGAGAGATATTTGAATTTTATGCCCTTGGGTTCCGCGAGGGCTGGTATGCAAATTCCATCTGGATCGGAGACCAGTTTCTCCAGGGCCGCATGGCTGCGCATATTACCGGACCATGGAATATTTCGCATACCGAACGCTTTAAACCCGATGGTTTCGAATATGCCTTCGGTCCCATTCCGGTACCCGACTATTTTGAGGGTGAGCACTACACGTTTGGAGATCCGAAAAGCATTGGCATATTTTCGACCACCAAGCACCCGGAAGCAGCGTGGGAATTCACAAAGTTCCTCATTTCTCGTCAGGCTGATTTGCAACTATTGCAAATATGCATGCAATTGCCGCTCCGAAAAGACCTTGTAAATGATTCATTGTATGCAACCTATTTTGAGGAAAATCCAATGATGAGGCAATTCGCGGAATTAGTACCCCATACCCGCGGTTTTGACCAAAATCCTGCTTTACAAGAAGTTTTCGATGCTATCAATGAACAATTCGATGCGGCCTGCATCCAGGGGCGCAGGACTCCTTCCGAAGCACTACAAAAGGCTGTAAAAAGGAGTGAAAACGTGCTGAAAGCCAGGGGTATTTAAGGGTCGTAAATGGAATGAATTCCAAATCAGGAAAAATACGCAGTGGTAAGATTAATGCCGGGCATACCCTGGTTACACCTTATTATATCTTTTTCACCCTATTTATCGCCTATCCCCTGATCTTCTCCTTCGTTCTGGTATTTCACCGCTGGTCGATCATTGGGCCACTTGAATGGGTTGGGCTCAGTAACTTTTTTGAGCTTGGAGGGGATCCACTATTCTGGAAAGCAATTTTAAATACGTTGATCTTCATTTTAATTCATGTGCCATTACAGGTTTCCGTAGCCCTCGTACTAGCCGCCATACTGAACAGCAAGATCCCTGCCAAGGGAGCATTCCGGGCAGCATTCTTTCTCCCTGTGGTTGTGTCCGGCGTGGCTGTGACAATTCTCTGGAAGCAAATATATTCCACTAACCTGGGGATTCTTAACCAGGTCCTCCATCTAATTGGTATCGGTCCGATTCCATGGGTCACCGATCCATCCTGGGCTATGCCCTCCATCGCCATGATGGCAACCTGGAAGAATATCGGATTGTATGTCGTGTTGTTCCTGGCCGGGCTTCAGGGTATCCCAAAACATCTATATGATGCCGCTGATATTGACGGGGCTACAACCGTTCAAAAATTCTTTCATATTACTGTCCCGGCAATAAATCCGGTTTTTATAGTTGTGTTGATTTTGTCTACACTGGGAGGGTTCAGCTTATTTATCGAGCCCTATGTCATTACCGGGGGAGGTCCCATGAACTCCACCCTGTCCGGTGTCCTTTATATCTACCGTCAGGCCTTTTCATTCTTCAGGATGGGATACGCAGCCACCATAGGTTTTGCCCTGGCAGCGATTATTATGACGGTGATCATCATTCAACGTCGTTTTTTGGAGCATGAGGCAGACTAGACAGATGAGAAAGAGCAGAATAAACAGTATTCTGTTACTGTTTCTACTCACGATACTTGCTGTAATGTTTATATATCCTTTCATCTGGATGGTGGGGGGCACATTGAAACCCGAAGCGGAAGTCATGGAATTCAGTCCCTTTGGCAGTCAGTGGTCCCTAGACAGTTACAGGAGCATGCTGGGGAAAATCCCACTTTTCCGTGCTTTGATCAATAGCTTGGTAGTATCCGTTATTTCAACCTTCAGTGTGCTGGTACTCAGTTCCATGACCGGTTATGCCTTGGGACGCCTGCACTTCCGCGGTCGAAATCTTATCTTTAACATCATACTCTTCACAATGGTCCTGCCCTTCCAACTCACGCTGATCCCGCTTTACGTACTTATGGTGAAGTTCGGCTGGGTGGATTCCTATGCCGCACTCATATTTCCGTATACAATGAGCGCCTTTGCGATCTTACTTTTTCGCCAGTATTTCATGCAAGTCCCGCAAGACCTTATGGATGCTGCCAGGCTCGATGGCCTTGGTGAATTCGGGATTCTATTCAGAATTTTCTGGCCGTTATCGAAACCCGCCTTGATTACCGTTGGGATAATACATTTTATGGGGATCTGGAACGAAGCCCTCTGGCCTATGATCGTTGTTCGTAAAGTATCCATGATGACCATGCCTCAAATGGTTGCACTGTACGTGGTTGGCGGTCAGGCCGAGGCCCAGGTAGGTACCCAACTGGCAGCTGCGACATTAATGTCAATACCGATTATCGTTGTTTACCTCGTGCTGCAGCGTCACTTTATTGAAAGTATGGCTTCTTCAGGAATTAAAGGATAGTTACTATGAAATTAATACGAATGACAGATGATCCCGTTCTGGAGCCGATCGAGGAGCATGACTGGGAAAAATCGGCGGTTTTCAATGCTGCCCTGGTATATCACAATGACCTTTTCCATATGATCTATCGCGCAACTGACATTGGTGGAAGCGAAAAATACGGTCGTTATATAAACTCATTAGGTTACGCTGTAAGCTCGGATATGCTCAACTGGCAGCGCCTCGAACACCCTATATTGATAAATGATGTTGAACAGGAGGCGCGAGGTCCGGAGGATCCGCGTATAGTAAAAATAGAAGATAAATTTTATATGACCTACACCGGATTTAAAGGGCAGGAACGGAATGATTACCGCATCTGCCTGGCAACTTCCACTAATCTGGTAAGCTGGGAAAGACACGGTGTGGTTCTTGATGAGCCAAATAAAGATGCCGCTATATTTCCCCAAAAGATCGATGGTCTATACTGGCTGCTTCACCGCCGCTCACCTGACATATGGATTGCCTATTCAAATGACCTTAAAGAGTGGACAGGTCACCAGAGAATCGTAGCTACACGCCCTGGAAAATGGGATTCAATCCGGATCGGCATTGCGGGTCCTCCCCTGCTGATCGACAAAGGTTGGCTGTTAATTTATCATGGTGTCGATGCCAACCATATATATCGCCTGGGAGCACTTCTCCTTGACAGAAATGATCCTACAAAACTGATTGCGCAGCACGACAGCCCTATCCTCGAGCCTGAACTGGAGTGGGAAAAAAGCGGCTACATACCCAACGTGATTTTTTCCTGCGGTGCCGTCATTCGTAACGGACAGCTGTATTGCTGTTACGGCGGTGCCGATACTGTGATCGGAATAGCAAAAATAGCTGTAAAGGATATTAAATTCTAGGTTTACAAACCATGGTCACAATACAGAAATTTATCTGTGTCTTATTATTAACGCTTTCCATTGGCTACACGCAGAATACTTCATTCGTTCCGAAGAATATAAACGATTCACCGGTAAATCTTGATCATGCGCTTTCCCTGATCGACAGCACTATCATAGACAATCAATCTATGGCCTATATTTTAATCTATGCGGAAGCGCCTGGCTATGAGCCGGTCCCGGCTATTGGGGAAGGTATCGCCTGTGTCGATGATGTGGGGCGATTTATGGAGGTCCTGGAGAACGAGATACTGCAATACGGTAATGAGAAGTATATCCCTCTGGTACGCCAGATGACCCGATTCCTTTTATACATGAGTAATGAAGACGGCACCTGGAATAATTTTATCCTTGCCAATGGTGATCGAAATATCATACACAAGAACAGTGTCAGCGAATTCGGCTGGTGGGCGATCCGAGGCCTGCGCGGACTGGCTGCGGCATTAAATGTATTGATCAAGACCGGTGATACTGACAGCGCCCTGGTGAATCAAGTGATTGAAAGAGCGGGTAAGGCCAGGGGTCACATTGAGGAAAACCTCGTGCAATACCCGTCCACTCATCTGACATCTATGGGGATGCGACCCAGCTGGCTGATCAATAACGCACCCGATCAAAATGGTGAGCTGATCCTTTCTCTGGCGAAATTACACTCATCGGGGGTTTTTGATTTTCGAGACGCAATCGAGAATCTGGGCTTGGGGCTGATCGGGTATCAGTATCGCAAATCTGAGCACCCCTTGAACGGAATATATTTTTGCTGGGATAATATCTGGCATAATTGGGGGAATAACCAGTCTACAGCATTGCTGAAAGCGTATGAGATTACAGGCAATCCAGTATTTTTTGAGAGTGTGAAAAACTGGGCCGACGGATTCATCCGCACTTTTGTCGAAAATAGTTATTATCATGAGATACGGGTTCAATTCTCCGGTGAATTTGATACTGTTCAGTTTCCACAGATCGCCTACGGCTTTTCTTCGGTTTACCGGGGTTTGAGAACCCTGGCCGATATAACGGATTCCCAGGAATATCTGACTTTGTCAGAAGATGTTTTTGCCTGGTTCAAAGGGGGAAATTCGTCCAGCACGACCATGTATTCTACAGTTACCGGCCGGTGTTTCGATGGGATCAACAGTCAGAACGACGTAAATATGAATTCCGGGGCGGAATCAACTGTCGAGTGTCTTCTGGCCATTCAAAAAAGAGGATTATTTTAGGATTATTTCATTATGGCATCAATAACATTAAAAAATATCGATAAAGTTTTTGATAAGAAAAAACGGGTCATTGATGATTTCAGTCTCGAAATAGCGGATGGTGAATTCACGGTCCTGGTGGGACCGTCAGGCTGTGGAAAATCCACCCTGCTGCGAATCATAGCAGGGCTGGAAAGCCCCACGGCAGGTGAAATACTGATCGATGATATGGTTATCAATGCAGTTGCCCCAAAGGATCGAAACGTGGCCATGGTTTTTCAAAACTATGCATTGTATCCCCATATGACCGTTTTTGATAACCTTGGATTTGGTTTGAAACTCAGGAAAATGAACAAGGACGAGATCCGGAAACGTGTAGAAAAAGCAGCGCAGATACTGGAAATTAACGACCTGCTTGATCGTAAACCAAAACAGCTTTCAGGTGGCCAACGTCAGCGTGTTGCCCTCGGACGGGCCATTGTCAGGGATCCCAACGTATTCTTATTTGATGAGCCCCTGTCAAATCTTGATGCGAAACTGCGGGTTCACATGCGTGCAGAGATCAAACGTTTGCACAAACGCTTAGGTACGACAATGGTCTATGTTACCCATGATCAAGTTGAAGCCATGACGATCGGTGACCGGATCGTGATCCTCAAAGACGGCATTATTCAGCAGATCGGATCCCCTCTTGATGTTTATAATGACCCCACAAACATATTCGTTGCCGGTTTTATCGGCGCGCCGCCCATGAATTTCATCCCTGCCGATTTACAGAATGGATGGGCTCTCGTTGGCCAGGATAAAATTGATATCACCAATATCCAATTGACGGACTCCGCACTATCAGAGAAACAGATCGTTATTGGCATTCGACCAGAAGATATTGTATTCTCTGATGAGGGATTACCATATACGTTTATACTGGATGAACTCCTCGGCAACGAAAGTCTGGTTCATGTACAGGTGGGTGACACGGCATTGATCGTGCGTGAATCTATCACTAATACCCAGCAAAAAAGAGGCCAGAGAATTAAATTTAATACAGCCAACATTCGTCTCTTCAGCCCTGAATCGGGAATTCGCCTGGACAGTCTTTGATCCGCTTAAAATAATCACCTAACACCAGGTTATTACATATAGTCCGCCCGTACTGTTCATGCACGTTAATTCGTGAACATGATTTTTGCTATGTTTATAATCAATGATTGACTACAAAACCGGAATTTTTATATAAAATATATTCCCTGTTGGTGTATTAGGTCTTACACCGACCTCAGCTTTATGAGCTTCTGCAATACGCTTAACGATCGCTAAACCTAATCCGCGTCCACGTTTCTTTTCTTTATCCAGTTGAGTTTTTCTTTCAAATACCTTTGTCCTTTGGTTTTTTGGTATTGTTGTGCCAAAATCCCTGACTTCAATTATTACTTCTTTCTTGACTTTATGCGCCTTTACAATGATCTTTTTACCATCCCGGGCATAGCGTATTGCGTTACTGATAAAGTTGATTGGTACTTGCGAAATTATCGGATTCGCATCGACAGCAAGTTCCTTGGGAAGATCCAATTCAAGTTTCATTTCGGTACTTTTCAATCGTTGTGCGAAATCATCATTGATTCCCTTGATCATTTCAACGAAATCAATGGGTTTTTTCTTAATATCTTCACCCTGCGTTGCCTGTATCAGACTGGTGGCTGTCTTTAAGGTATCAACCAGACGTGAACTGCCTTTATGTATATACTGCAAGTGCTCATTATCAGGCTGATCATCCATCAACAATTCAGAAAACCCAAGGATCTGACCGGCTGGATTGATCAGGTCGTGGCTCACAATATCAAACAACATTTCCTGGACACTGTTAACTTCCTTTAGCTCTGCTGTTCTTTCATCCACTATTTCCTCTAGATTTTCGCGATGCTTTGCTAACTCATCTTCAACTTTCCTGCGCTCGGTGATATCACGTATTGATGCAAATACCACTACTCCCGAATCAGTTTTCAATGGACCCAGAGAAATATCTGCCGGAAATTCGGTTCCATTTTTTCTAAGAGCATATATTTCCAGATCCGTATACATTGACCGGATTACCGGTGTCTTCATATATTTTTCAACCTGTGCAACATGTTTTGAATATCGGGATGGGATAAACATGTCCATCGGTTTACCGATGACTTCATTTCTTTCATATCCAAAAAGGTTTTCAAACTCTTTGTTTACTAACTCAATCTTCCCCATTTCGTTAACTATCATAACTCCATCAGGATCAGATTCTAATAATCCTTCAAAGCGTTTAAGATTTTTTTTCAACGCCTCCCGAGCGCGGTTTATACTTCCGACTGCTAAGTTCAGGATAACAGCAACGACAATAAATATCAAGCTTTTCACAATCCATAACGATGTCTTTGTATGTACTACCACAGATGGTGGTAAATAGGAGCCTATGTCCATTCGGTATATTGCGAATAATAACAATAGGCATAATCCGCCGAAAACAAATTCACTGCTTCTTCCCAGTAACATTCCTGCAATAAGCAGAGTCACGATATAGGCTCCAGTAAAGGGTGCGCTTATTCCACCGGTCGTGGCTATAATTCCTGTTGTTAATACTAAAAGAGCAACTGCTATGAAAATACTTGCCTGTTTAACATATTCTAAGCGAATCAAGATAGTTGTTAGAAGAGCTATTGAGAACGTAACGGAGGCATTAAATAATCGAGACATTTGGATTGGAACCTGGAGAAGGGTGAAAACAATAAAGATTGTTGATGTGAACAATATAGCCAGGGATATTGTATTCAGAAGCCTAGCACTGCGGGCTTTTTCATTGTTCTCAAATTCCGGAGGAGAAATGAATTTTATGAATAAAGTGAACGGTTTAATATTAGAAAACATAAGGTATTATCCCCTCCCTTCGGCAAATCACAGAGCTTGAAAGTGAAGAATTGAACGACACAAAGGAAAGTCTCTCAATACTTGCGACTGCCCATTTGACCAGCCCCCATTGTTTGGACCACTTCTTAAGTTAGCATTTTCTGGCCTTTAATAAGGTTTAAAAATGCTCCAGGCAGGTGGTTGCTAGTTATTATTTTTAGGATAAACAAACAGTTCGCTCTCTATACTCAAGTTTTTATGCAGCTTAATACCTTGAGGTTTAAAACCTACCTTTCTGGCTACAGCATGAGCAGCATAGTTCTTCGGGTGACAGTAAGCTCTAAGCTCATGTGCTCTGGCTAGTTGTTCGGTAATTGCTCTTGTGGCTTCTGTAGCTATACCATCGCCCTGCTCAGATTTATTTACACTGTAATAACACTCATAAATGCCTTCATCATACGGAGTATATCCACACGATCCAAGGTAACGATCTGAAGATTTTTCAGCTATTACATAAGAATGAATTGGCTGTCCAGAATCGTAAGCACTACATACGTAGTCGAAAAGGGCTTTTGCCCCCCCTTCAGTTTTCTGTTTATCTTCAAAGGTTAAATACTGTGTTGCCTCTGCGTCCAGCATAAATTCAAGAAAAGCCTTAAGATCCTTTTCTTTAAATCTTCTAATAACAAGCCTATCGGTTTCGATTGGAATTTGTATCATCAATAGTCCTTTTAAATAACGGGCGCATCAGCACTCTAACGCCGGCTTATTCCAACTACAATAACTCTCCACCACCCCAAACCTGTCAGCAGAAGATCCCGGTTAGGTGGCATACTTCAGCACCGCGACAAAATGGCAGGTGGTACCGGCTAAAACAAACAGATGCCATACGAGGTGGCTGTAGCGAAGTCCTTTTGCTGCAAAGAAAGCCACACCCAGTGTGTATACAATTCCACCTGCACCGAGCCATACCACACCCCACATTGGTAACTGATGCCACAGTGGTTTTATTGCGATTATCACAAGCCACCCCATCATGACATAAATAGTCGTAGCTAAAACCGAATGCTGCATCCTTCCAACAGCTTTGAAAACAATACCAGCGGCAGCCAGACCCCATATAACCCCGAACAGCGACCAGCCCCAACCGCCACCCAGCACGACCAATGTAAAAGGCGTGTACGTGCCGGCGATTAACACATAGATTGCGGAGTGATCAAGGATATTAAACACGCGTTTCGCTCGGCTTTCAGGCAATGCGTGGTAGAGCGTCGACATTAAGTACATAAAGATCATTGTCGCCCCAAAAACACTCGCGGCAACAACTCCGATTACGCCGACGGAACGACTCGCTACTACAATGAGAATGGGCGTGACCGTGAGGGCTCCGACCAGGCCAACGCCATGGCTGGCGCTGTTTGCAATCTCTTCACCCATGGACTGTACACGTTCACTCCAAATGCTGCCAGGCGTCATAACACTTCCTTAGTCAAAGTCACCACCTTACGAGATCACTTTACAGCGCTCGCTACTAACATATGTTTTAATCTATATTCAATTTCGTTCTCCAAACTTACTTTACTACGTCTATAGTGACCAGTCCCCATTAATTAAACTACTTTCATAACGAATATTATTAAGATTGAAATATGTCCAATTATAGTATAAGAATAATGGTTATGAGCGTCTCAAAAACCTGCTTTTGGGGACAAAATCATTCAAACCACAAGGAATGTGACCTTGTATTTATAAATGTTGCCTTCAGTTGTCAGATCCCATGTATCAAGTTCAACGACAACGGGAGTGTTACGAGGTAGTAAACAACTTTGGTGAAGTGATTAGTTATACTGAAAATATTACTTTTGATAAAATCTATAATTTGATAGTGATAATTACAACAAATCTTAGGTATACTATAAGACCTAGCCATTTAAAATAACTAAAAAAGGAGTAAACCAAATGTGGTCTGAAAATTTTTGGGGTAGCGGGATGTGGTTATTTCCGTTAATAATGATGCTCATAATGTTATTTGTAGTTTCCCGTGTCTTCGGTCGCAGAGGTGGCTTCAAACCTCCCTGGGATCAAGATTCTGACAGACACCATCATATTGAAAGCACAGGCTCGGGATCAGCCTTGGACATACTAAAGGAACGATACGCTAAAGGTGAGATTACAAAAAAAGAATTTGAGGAAATGAAAAGAGATCTTTTGAGCTAAAATAATTATGTTAAAAGAAAGTCTGGCAAAATCAGAAATATTCATTTTTTTATTCTGATTGCTACATTGGTATCGCTTTTTTCCGGCAGGGTTAAAATATATTCCACTTTTGTCCTAAATTATATTTTCCAATAATACTGTTGATATGTCTTATTAATATTCTCGAAGTTAGTTGTAGTAAAAACCGAAACTTGGTAGTGAATTATTAATCGGATCAGTAAGCACACTCGTATAATACCAATTCTTCAAGCATTGCTTGTGACCTTTTTATGGTCGACCTCTTTCATAATTATCAAGTGGGGCTTAGTTGAGATTCCCCCAATAACTTTTGCCGGGCTACGTTACGTTTTAGCATTTTTCTGTTTTATTCCATTTGTTATCAATAAAAAATATATTCTGGAAATAAAACAGTTGAAATCTGTTCAGTGGAAAAAATTGATTCTTTTAGGTTTTATGTTCTACACATTCACCCAGGGTGCACAATTTTTAGGTCTATCGCTGCTCCCCTCGGTCACAGTCAGCTTAATGCTCAATTTTACACCCTTGATTGTAGCAATTATGGGGATATTCTTGCTTAGTGAAAAGCCCTCAATTCTTCAATGGACAGGCGCAATACTTTTCATTTTTGGTATTTTAACATACTTCTTTCCCATATCTTTGATTGGAAACCAGGCTTTTGGATTAATAATAATGTTCATCGGTGTACTGGCAAACGCAGCTTCGGCAATAATTGGACGTGATATTAACCGCGATAAAAATATCAGCCCTATTATAATAACTTTTATCAGTATGGGTATCGGTGCAATCGTTTTATTAATTATCGGGATCACACTTAGTGGATTTCCGGTCATAAGTCTTAAAACATGGCTGTTCATAATCTGGTTAGCAGCCATAAATACTGCGTTTGCATTCACATTATGGAATTTGACACTTCGTACACTAACTGCTATGGAATCCAGTATTATTAATGGAACAATGCTTATTCAGATCGCAATTCTCGCATGGTATTTTCTTGGTGAAAACATATCATTCCAGGAGGGTCTTGGGATGAGTATTGCGGCTGTTGGTGCTGTTCTTGTCCAGATCAAAAGAAATAAATTTGGTTTTAGTTGATTGTGGAAAAAGATGCTCTCAGAGAGAAAGTCGGACTACTAGGCAAATAAGGGAGATTATAAATGTGGACAGCAAATGACATACCTGATTTACATGGAAAAACTGCTGTTGTTACTGGTGCAAACAGCGGGATCGGTTATGAAACTGCCCTAGGCTTAGCAATGAAAAGTGCACTTGTGGTTTTGGGATGCCGAAACGTTGAGAAAGGCAGGGAAGCTGCTGATAAGATTCGCAAAAAGTATCCCGGGGCAGTGATTGAAGAAATGCAGCTTGATCTGGCTGAGCTGGCTTCAGTCCGAATATTTGCAGACACGTTCATTCACCGACACAAAACGCTTGATATTCTCGGTAACGTTGCTGGTGTAATGGCGATTCCGGAACGACAGGAGACCACGGACGGATTTGAGCGGCAGTTTGGGACGAATCATCTGGGACATTTTCTTCTTACCGGATTATTGCTGGATGTTATCAGGAATACGCCCGGGGCTCGTATAGTAACAGTAAGCAGTGCTGCACATCGAATAGGTAAGATTGATTTCGATAATCTAAACGCAGAGCAGGCCTATAAGCGCTGGCCAGTCTATGGTATGAGTAAGCTTGCCAACTTACTCTTTACATACGAATTACATCGGCGTTTGGAAAAAGATGGGAATGATACAATCGCGGTTGCATCTCATCCGGGATATACGGCGACAAATCTGCAGCAATATACAAAATTATTCAAATTTCTTAATCCTATTTTGGCGCAGAAACAAGAAATTGGTGCTCTTCCTACTCTCTATGCGGCCGTCGGACCTGATGTACAGGGCGGGGAATATTATGGACCAGATGGATTTATGGAACAGCGTGGCTATCCCAGGAAAGTGCAGTCAACTAAAGAATCGCATAGTTTAGAGATCGCTAAACGGCTTTGGGAAATCTCGGAAAAAATGACAGGAGTTCATTATAGTTTTTAGTCTGAGAGTGAAGACGTCCTTTAATTCATAAAACAGCAGAATAATTATGCCAGGAAATAAAAGCGCTCAATTAATACTCAAAGATGGTTCAATATATACTGGGCAAACTTTTGGTGCTAATAAATCGGTTTCCGGTGAAGTTGTTTTTAATACGGGAATGGTTGGATACCCCGAAACATTGACAGATCCGTCCTATCATGGACAAATATTAGTTCTGACTTATCCCTCAATAGGTAATTATGGTATTCC
>JAZGBQ010000336.1:0-2262 GCA_036476435.1 Fidelibacterota bacterium | reverse complement strand
AGATTATGCAGAATTTATAGAGAAAAGAACGGAAGAACTTGGCCTTAAGAGGAACGTTATTTATGCTAATAAATTTTTCCCAAATGAAGATGTACCCTATTTATTCAGCGCATCAGATATTGTATTGTACCCTTATGATGAAGGAGATCTGTCTGCTTCTGGTTCACTTCATCTTGCGCTTGGCTCCAAAAAATTTGTTATCGCTTCTAAAATACCCAAGTTTGATGAACTAAAAGAAGTCTGTGAAAAATTGCTTGTATCAACCTACAATTTTTCAGAAATTGCCAAGATAATTCTTCGAGCTTTTGAGGATCAAGATTTTAATGAGTATGTGCTTGATAGAACCGAGGTATTTAGAAGGAAAACTTCCTGGCAAGCAGTCGCCAGAAAACATTTGGAACTATACTTGAAACAGGAGAATAGTGATGGCGGTTAAAGCCTTTATATAGTGTTCAAAGGTTAAAATAGGAGGTAAATACAATGACTGCACTTGACAAAACCATTCAAAAATTAGGCGGGGGTTCCGTCGTCAAACTTGACTCTGGTGAGGTAACTTTCAAGCTGGATTCTTTTGAAAACAATCCGATCATAAAACCAGAAGACCTCGGACTTACATGGAATCAGAAAGGCAAGCTAAAAATTGGCGCCGTCTTTAATGGAGGGGCTGAAATATTTCAGGATAAGGTTATTCTAATGCCCAGATGTCATAAGAACTATTATGAGGGCAGGTTTGTCGATGACAGGACAGGTATCGAGCGTATATGCCTTGAAAACTATGTCTCTGAAATTTGGCCTTTGATAAGCGATGATGGCATTTTTTTTAATAGACACCAAAACGTTGTAATTCAGGGAAATGGAAAAGACCATCAAGATTTCACTTATGGTGTAGAAGACATTCGGATTGTAAAGTACAACCAGCGGTACTTACTGATCGGGTGTGGCAAGGTTAAACCTGCCTTCAAAGGTACGAATGCAGATCGTGTCGCTATTTACTCTACTGACGATTTTGTGAAAATTACTTATCATGGTGCAATTAATGCTTTCGACTCGCGCAATGCGGTACCTTCCTCTGTGCCGGTTGTAAATGGCCGCCATTGCATGTTTTTGCGTTTTCATCCAAATATCCACTTGGATTTTCTTGAATCTGGCATTGATCAATTGCTGAGTCCTGACATGCATATAAAATACTGGGAGGAAATTTATGAACGACGAAGCAATAGTCTTCTTTTAGAAGCAGGTCGTTACCCGCATGAAAAGGAGAAAATCGGTCCCGGTACTCAGTTAATAAAAACTGATAAAGGTTGGTTGCTAATCTATCACGCTGTTGGTGAGATAGAGTATGATATTTGTAAAACCTACGGGTTGGCGAAGAATATTGAAAGAGGATATTCAATATGCGCTGCGCTTTTAGAGCTTGATAATCCACGAAAGGTGATTTGTCGAACTAAAAATCCAATCTACATTCCCACAACCGCTTACGAATTATATGGCAATAATCAGTATTGTGTGGACGTGTCTGCAGTTGTTTTTCCTGTAGGTGCCATAGTTCAAAAGGACAAACTATTGCTATATGCCGGAGCTGGCGATAAATACATTATCCTATTGAGTTGCAATCTTGAGAACTTAATTAATTATTTATGGGAGTATTGCAAGTACGACGTATAGGATAAAGTATAGGGCGCTTTAGACACTTCAAACCTGGTGGCAGCTTCCGCCGCGTTGTGTAATGTTATTTATGTTTCCTTTTTTGAGATGTCTTGCTGCTCTGAAGCTTTGATAACAATTCGGAAACCGACAGATTCACCAGGCAGGATCTCTGGTCAGACATGGCATAAGGAATGATCAACGTATCCTGGTGAATAATACATCCGCACGAGTACACAACATTGGGGACATAACCGTCTCTTTCCTGCTCGTTCGGAATGAGAACAGGTTCGCCCAACCGGGCAATAATCTTTGAAGGATCATTCAAATCGAGAAGTTCGATTCCCAGGCTGTATTTGCACATAGGCCCCACTCCATGGGTTAGCAACAACCATCCTGCTTCTGTTTCAAGAGGAGAACCGCAGTTACCGACTTGCATAAATTCCCAGGGATAGGAGGGCTCTTGAATGATTTGAGATTCCTGCCAGAAGTACAGATTATCGGAAAACATAATATGGTTATTTTCCCCGTCCTGCCGCGAAAGCATTACATAACTTCCGTTTATTGGTCTGGGGAAAAGGGCCATTCCTTTATTTTGAACAGCCCTTCCGTTTAATG
>JAZGBQ010000335.1:0-10056 GCA_036476435.1 Fidelibacterota bacterium | reverse complement strand
CGCAATGCGGGACCTCCTTGATCCGCGCCTCCGAGGAGAGCGTTGATGCCGGCCGCACAGCGCAGCAACATGGATATTGGCGAGCGGAGTGGCAGAGAATCCCTGAGCATCAAGTCAGGCCAAGGAGCGCCAAGATTGGGTGATCGCGTGCCTGGTCATCCAACGGCGGTTGAGGCTTTTTACGAGGGAATCAAAATTGGCGCGAAGGGGGAATCATGAGTACAGAAGCGATAGGCCATATCAGCGGCAGCCAGGGCGAGTTTTCCCATAGGGCAATGGCCTGGGGCACCCATGGCATGGCGGGAGCGGGAACCCAGCTCACCGCACAGGCAGGAATGCGCATTCTGTGGCAGGGGGGTAATGCAGTAGACGCTGCGGTTGCCTCCGCGCTGGCTGGAGGAGTTCTTGAGCCAACCGCCCATTTTACGCTGGGCGGTGAGGTGGCCATGCTGTTCTATGACGCCGATAGCAGGCGGGTCCGGTCGGTGGTAGGGCAGGGCTGGGCGCCCAGCGCGGCGACCATAGAACTTTACATGGAAAAGCAAATTCCATTCGCGAGATAGTCTTGATCAGACCTTTGATAGTGATTAATCCGCGAGATCCTATTATCCGCACGCGGACCACGTGCGATCCAGACATGGATATATATCCCTGGCGTATAGATCTTACCGTCGCGGATTTCTTCCAGTCAGTTCCCGATACGAGAAATTTCCTTTCGATCTCGATGTGCATTAATTTGCTCGAATAATTCAGTTAACGTGAAAATATGTTGCTGCAATCAGGATTATCTGATATCTAATAATAAATTACAGATTTATTCACAAAGGTTAGATAAGATTTCATTGAAGGGCGTTCAATTGCAGTATTATGAAATAGGCGTGGCGGGCCGAAGAAAGATTCTTAATGAGAGTACTATGGAAGTAAGCATCCCTGGGAAAAACGGTTCCAGATCAAGGGGATATCCTTTACCGACAGCGCCCCATACGAACCAGACGGTTGAAACCAGAACCGGCGCCAGGATCAGGACAACAGCAGAACCAGAGCGCATGGTCGGTCTCAAATCCTTATTGAATGTCATTAAGAAGGGGATGATAAGTCCTGGGATTATTATTGATCCGACGGTATACCAGAGTTTTACTACCGAGGGGATCATTAATGCCAGCAAAATTGCAATAATGGCGCTGATGATCAGTCCGAGGCGGATAATTGGGGTCGTTTTTTCATTATCGTCGGAAAGATTTGAAAATTTAAGTCTTGATATAATATCCCTTCCGAACGTGAACGAACTGATAAGTCCCAGGGAATCGATGGTTGACATGATAGTTGCCAGGATGCCTGTCAAAAATAGTCCGTAGAATATTGGCGGAAGCAATTCGCGGCCCAGCATTGGGTAGGAGAACAGTGGTGCCGCTTCAGGAGATAAGAATGCTTTTGCATAAAGCCCGGTCAGGATTGTCATGAAATCAAAAATAGACCAGAATAGAATGGAAACCAACAGACCATTCCTGGCAGTTGCAGGAGACTTGGCAGCTGCGCAACGCTGATAAAAACCTGGGTCTACAAAAGTCCACATTGCGATTAAAAACCAGACGATCACATATTGTAACGAATGACCGCCTAACGGAGATAGATGATCGGCGGGCAGCCTGGTGACTAACTCTCCGGGTGATCCGATTTTAATCCATGCAAAATATAGTATGAGCAGAAAACTGCCGAACATAAGGATAAATTGCAGGATATCTGTTCGTACAACCGCCCGGAATCCTCCAAACCAGATGTAAACTAGACTTAAAACTGCTGCGCTGAGCGTTGCAATTCCCAGTGGGATCCCGATGGCGTACTGAATTACTATACCGATACTCAGGATATAAGGTGCGGGACTGGATAATAAGAGTATATAGAATGCGCTGATTATCCCGGAGGGCTTACCGTACGTTGTATGGAAATGGTCAGGGATAGAAATCATGTTTGATCGGCGGATTCGCGGTGCAATCGTAAAGGCAAAGATAAACGCGAAAACATAATATGGCAGACCAAAAATAAACCACGTCTGGATACCGAAATTGAAAGTGTTTTCGCCAACTCCCAAGATACCGCCGTACCAGGTTGTGACCAGCGTTGCTACAAATCCCGGCAGGCTCAGCTTTCGGCCTGCCAGTACAAATTCGGATGTGCTCTTTTTATCCCGTTGGTGACGAAAAATACCCAGGAAAACCACAGCAGAGAAATAAAGCAGGATAACGATCAAATCGGAATAATGAAGTGCAGCATTCATTTATTTATTCGTGGGAGCGTATGACCCAAACCTGACTCGAAGATTTTATTTGAAAATTTTCGCCGAGCGCACGGTTGCTGATTCCACGGCTGGAAGGAAGTAATATTTCGTGATCAAGGGAATATTTCAATCCCAGGGTAGTAATGCTGTTGATCTTTTCGAAGGTAAGTAACGAGACCAACTGCCCGGAAAATGAATCAAATTTTCGCGTTCCGCTGAAAGGATTGATGATGGAATGATCCGTAATACAGTCGATTTCCATTACTTTATCATAACGAGCTATGAGGATAAAATTTCCGAAGGAATGATCTTCACGATCTCCAAATGCTCCTAATAATGCTATTTTATTGATCTTCTGATCACGACACCAGTTTAATGCCTTTTCCAGATCCGTATTTTGTTCATCGTGATCGATGTTCACTAAAATATTTGAATTTTCAATATCCATGGTAATTGAATCCATATCACCAATGATAACGGACGGATTCATCCCTGCTTTTATCAATTTATCGGCGCTGCCGTCAGTGCATATGATCTGGTTTGCGTGTTTTAATATAGACAGTGGAATAGAATGTACTGGAAATGGTCCGTTGGCCAGCACAACTGAATCATAAGGATGCTGACTATAGGTCATGAGATGGTTTCCCAGTTGAGGGTGTATTTCTTGTGATACCCGCTGTTAATCTCAAAGGCGTTTGATTCCTTACTGGCTCTTACCACTTCATTGTAGGAGTGGGAATGAAAATAATCCCGTAAGGTGCTTGAGACCGGAATTGCCATGGGTGCCGGGCTCCAGATAAAACTTTTATTTTTGGTTTTATCGATCAATTGTCCCTCAGCGCACGCCCAAGTGAGTTGATCGAGGTGGACCTGTTTGTTGAGTGACTTGCTAAGCGAATACAGCAGTCCCTGTCTATGTGGATTGAAAAAGAGGAATTGGCGGCCGTAAAAAATCCCTGTATGCAGGTAGTTTGGTACTAGCACTACACCATCTACTTGCAAACGTCTGCCGGTCCAGTAAAGTAGCTCATAGACCAGGGTACTGATTCCAAGGCCGGGATGATCCTGCCCCGGAAGTTGAGGTCTTTTTCGCGAGAATTTTTTAAACGGATGCTGAAGCATCAACCATTCTACAATAAGACAATCCAGCGCGGGTACAAGAATATTTCTTTCCGCAGGAATATTTAGAGATCCTCGGCGCAGAACTATTTCACCAGAGCAGACAGCCGCTTCAGCAATGTTATGCATGATTCTTACACGATGCTGAAAGGGCATTGAAACATCAAGCTCGGCTTTTCCGTTTGGAAGACCGGTCTTGTTCAAAGCCTCGAAAAAACCAAACCTTGTAAGGATGAATTCGGTACCGCGTACACTGAAAGTACCTAATAATCGGGATGATCCCCGGGAGTGTGAAAGGTCAGTGAACAATTCACTTTCACTGTATTCGAAATCATCGATGTTCTTGACCATGAGATATTTGGATAAGTGTTTGGCTATGTTGCGATAGCGCTTTGGCCGGGGTTTTAATAAAGTTTGGATATCCGGAATCATGACCGAATTTACATAAGTAGTGCAGGCTTTATGTATGGAAGCTCAAGAATATCCCATGCCAAAACACATAAGGATAATTCAATATGAATAATATAAAGTGATAGGTATTTTTTATCTGTAAAAATTGAGAAATTTATTTCCGAGCTCAATCCTCAAAATAGTAACGTTGCACATTTTATTAATTAAATTGACGTACTGGGATGATAATGAAGCAGCCAACAATTTTTTCAATAATCCTCAATATCAGTATCATAATACTATGTTGGACATGCTCGCCCCAGGTTCAAGAAGAGGGCGGCCCCAGTGATTCGGATGGCTTAAATAATGGCAACGGGGACGACGCAAAATCGGTTGATTTCTATAAAGGGGTATCGCTTTCACCAAGAAGTTATGGTACAGACGATTTCCTGGACTTTTTAAACCTCGTGTCAGAGACCGGTGAAGTTGTGACCTGGGCTGGCGACTGGATGGAAATGGGGGAGGAGGATGGAGCTCCCGATGCCATGATGGTATTTGCAGCAGAATATGATTTTATTCCGGTCATCATCGCCGGACTATATTCTCAGACGGTTGGTGAATTAGCGCATCCTCTGGATGCTGCCACCCGCCAGCACTACAAGGAAATATCCGCCCGGTTTGCCCAGGAGTATCAACCGCGCTTACTTGGTTTTGGGGTCGAGATGAATATTTTATTTGAGCGTTCCCCGTTAGAATTTACGCAATGGGTCACCCTGTTCGAGGAGGTGGTTGACACGGTGCGCTCTGTTAGCCCTGATACAAGGATATTCACTGTTTTTCAGCTTGAAAGGATGAGCGGGCTACGGGGAGGACTATACGGGGGTGAGAATAATACCTTGAATCATGACTGGGATCTTATAAATCAATTCCCCTCAGCAGATTTCATTGGGTTTACGACATACCCCGGGTTGATCTACGGAGAACCGGGTAATATTCCTGACAATCATTATATCCAAATTCCGACGTATACCGCGAAACCCATTGCCTTTTTTGAAATTGGCTGGCATAGCCATGCAGGTCCTATCGGATGGGAAAGTAGTGAGGAAGAGCAGGCGGAATTTATCCGCAGGTTTTTCGAGCTGATTGGCGATCTTGAACCTGAAATGACGATCTGGCCTTTCATTTTTGATCAAAATGTTACAGATCCCTTCCACACAATGGGGTTGCGACGTCCCGATGGCTCAGCGAAACTTTCCTGGAATGAATGGATCGCTATTGATAATTCTGTGCCTTAACAAGTTTAGGAAATACTATATCCCAGACTGGTAAAATTGAAAACTCAGTCTGAATCTGACACAAAACACATGACATTGTGTATAAATGTAATGACCTGGTTTTGGTTGTCATTATTCTCTAGAAGGATTACATTGATTGCGAGATTTCATGATCAAATCAGTAAATGAATCGGGGGGTAATTAGCCCCTGGTTTTTTTTATTCTGACTAACAGGAGGTAAAAAAATGACAAATAAATTCTGGCTTGCTGCTCTCTTAGGCATTGTCTTCCATTTGGTATATGGATTTGCCATTTTCGGCGGCTTACTGGCATCTTATATAGAAACTGTTTTCGAGGGAATTGGTCGAACTGAACCGGTAATGTGGCCGTATGTTGTCCGCAGTGCCGTAATAGCGCTGGTCATGGCTTACATGTATCCCAAAGGGTATAAGGGTGGCACACCTTTGGCAGAGGGTTTTCGTTTTGGTCTTCTAATAGCTATCCTGTTTGCTGTAGCAGGTTCTCTGGATTTCTATGCAACATTCCCGATCTCCGGCAGTGTAATGTTCACAATGTTCTTGCCTGAATTTATCGGTACGACCTTGACGGGGATGGTCATAGCAGCAGTCTACGGAAAGATCGAATAGATGTGATTGACATATCCAGTTGAATAATTCACTTTAATAAAAAATATTCAACCATATATACTAATATTTTAAGCAATAACCCCTTGATCACCGATCCAGGGGTTGTTGCTATCCTTATGAACTAAATTAATTTTTTGAATTGTACCCTATTAAAATTACATTTTTGTTCGAAACTCATTAAGTTATAATGAGTTAATAATTTATTAATGGAGTATAATATGAAACCCAAATACTGCCAGCTGCTACTAATTCTAACTGTTATTTTGATTTTTTCTCCCGGTTTTGCACAGTCACCTGAGGATGTCAAAGCTGCAAATCTTGGTCTGAACGATGTAATCCCTATTGATCCTGACGTTATGATTGGGGAGTTTGAGAACGGTGTTGACTATTACATCAGAGTAAATAAGAAACCTGAAAATAGGGCAATGTTATGGCTGGTTGTGAACGCTGGATCTTTGCAGGAAGATGACGATCAGCTTGGTCTAGCCCATTTTACCGAACACATGGGTTTTAACGGTACTCAACATTTTGAAAAAAATGACCTGATAGACTATCTTGAATCCATTGGGATGCGTTTCGGTCCCGAGATAAATGCATACACAAGTTTTGATGAAACAGCATATTTCCTGCAGGTTCCCACCGATAGCGCCTACTTCATTGAAACCGGCTTTCAAATGCTGGAGGATTGGGCTCATCTAGTCAGTTTTGAAGATGAGGAGATTGACAAAGAGCGCGGTGTAGTTATCGAAGAGTGGAGACTGCGCCAGGGTGCCCAGGCACGTATGCGGGATAAACAGTTGCCTATCCTTTTCAAGAATTCACGGTATGCTGAGCGGTTACCGATCGGTAACAAGGAGATTCTTGATTCTTTCGCACATTCAACACTTAAAAAATATTATGAGGACTGGTACCGATCAGACTTGATGGCAATAGTCGCGGTGGGTGATTTTGGTAGGGATCTGATTTTCACTTTAATAGAAAAACATTTTGCGTTAATCCCAGCACTGGAAAAGCCACGTGAACGAAAACAATATCCCGTTCCAGACCATGATGAGGTTTTGTATGCGATTGCCACCGATATAGAGGCGACCCAGACACAAATTGGTCTTTATTTCAAGAGTGACATCAGGCAGTTAAAAGCAGTTGCTGATTACAGGATCATCCTCATGGAAGCAATGTATAACGGGATGCTCAATGACAGATTAATGGAATTGACGAAAAAGTCAGATCCACCGTTTATATATGGGTATTCGGCAAAGGGTCGTTTTGTAAGGTCCAAAGAAGTTTACCTTCTTGGGGCGGGTGTTAAGGAAGATGGAATTGAACAGGGTCTTAAAGCTCTTTTAGTAGAAGCGAAACGCGCTAAGAAACACGGTTTTACGGAGACTGAATTAGAAAGAGTAAAAACGGAAATACTGCGTCAAACTGAACGTGGTTATGTAGAGCGTGATAAAATGGAATCTAGCTATTTTGCACAGCAGTATGTCGATAATTTCCTGACTGGAGATCCCATTTTGAGTTTAGAACAAGAGTTAGCCCTTTACAAACAGTTACTTCCTGGAATCCATTTGCTTGAAATCAATGAACTAGCCGACCGTTGGATCACCTCAAACAACCGTGTCGTTCTTGTTAGCGCTCCTCAAAAAGATGAATTACCAGTACCTTCGGAAGATGCGCTAATGACTGTTATTACGCGAGCGGAAAAGGAAGAAGTACAACCTTTTACTGACCTCGTATCAGACGCTCCCTTAATGGAAACTCCGCCCAAAAGATCAGAAATAGTCGTGGAAACTGTCCACAATTCACTTGGGATTACTGAATTAACACTCGCTAACGGAGTACATGTGGTGCTCAAACCAACGGATTTTAAAAACGATGAGATACTTTTTGACGCTTATAGTATTGGCGGTAATTCTCTCGTATCTGATAAGAATTTCATGTCGGCGAACTTTGCTGATCAAATAATTCAAAGCAGTGGAATTGGAGCATTTAATGACATTGAACTTGAAAAGAAACTTGCAGGAAAAGTTGTAAATGTAGCGCCCTATTTCACAAGTGACAGGGAAGGTCTGAAGGGAGCTGCCTCACCGCGGGATATAGAGACAATGTTTAAGTTGATCCACCTATACATGACTGCCCCGCGAAAGGATGAGGTGGCTTATAATTCACTACTTACGCGCATGAAAGCCTACATCAGAAATCGTAACCTGAGGCCAGAAACCGCGTTTTTTGATACATTGAATGTTACGCTCGCTCAGTATCATTGGCGGTCTCGCCCTCTATCAGAAGCTTTATTAAATGAGATCGACCATGAGGCTGTGTTAAATTTCTATCGGGACCGGTTCGCTGATGCCGGCGATTTCCATTTCTTTTTTACTGGCAATTTTGAGGTTGAAAAAATAAAACCACTTATCCAGACTTACTTGGGCGGGCTGCCTTCTGTCAGCCGAACCGAATCATGGAAAGATAATGGTATTATGCCTCCTGAGGGAGTGATTAAAAAAGAAGTCTACAAAGGAATTGAGCCGAAAAGTATTGTACAGCTAGTTTTCACAGGCTCGCAGGAATCGGGATATGAGAATTATTATGCCCGCACTTCACTGGTTGATGTTCTTCGCATAAAGCTACGGGAAGTATTGCGGGAGGATCGCGGTGGAACGTACGGTGTGAGGATCGGAAGTTCTACAAAATTACATCCGCGATCAGAATACTCCATAAGTATCAGGTTTGGATGTGATCCTGAACGAGTGGATGAAATGATTCAAACATTATTCAATCAAATTGCTGCGTTGAAAACAGTCGGTCCGGAAGCGGATAATGTAACCAAGGTTCGAGAGACTCACCTACGTAGTTATGAAGTAAATATGAAGAAAAACAGCTACTGGCTAAGGGAGATGAAAGGGAAGCATTATTTTAATGGAGACCTGACTGAGATATTGGAATATCCTGATGTTGTAGCGACGCTCAGTGAAGAAATGATACGTAAAGCAGCACTAAAATATTTGAACATCGAAAATTATGTGCAGGTTGTATTGTTTCCGGAGAAACCAAATTAATCTTTTTTCCAATGAATACAATAGTGTGAGAATAACCTCCGGGAAACCGGAGGTTATTTCTATCTGCCTGTAAGTTAATCTATTGACTAAATTTTACCATTGAAAATGCCCCGATTGATCAACACCATACAAAAATACCCGCGCACGGTCATCAGTTCTTGCGCGCTTGTCACCCTGCTTTTCCTATGGCAGATACCATCACTTACGCTTGATCCCAGCCTGAAGCAAATCATTCCCCAGGACCATCCTGTTATTGTCAATATTGATCTTGTAGATGAATTATTTGGTGGATCGGAAATACTTATACTGGGTGTCCGGTCAGAAGAATTGCTAACCGAGTCAACACTGGTGAAGTTTGAGGCCTTCCAGGATTCCCTGGAGGATATTGACATATTTGTAAGGGTTTTTTCGCTCTACACAGCAAAGAATATTATCAGTAGTGATGACGGTTTCATCGTCGAGGATTTCCTGGACCCTTATCCAGCTACCGAATCCCAGGTCACAGAATTAAAGGATAAGCTTCGGGAAAATGACCTTGTCTATGGGAGCATCATCACCAGGGATTTTTCCGGTATGGCCTTCATCTGTCAACTGTCTTCCGCAATTGATTATGACGAGATCAAGCTTGTTGAAAGAATACAAGCGCTCATAGACAACTTTACTGGACCTGAAGAGATCTACATTTCCGGATTGCCCTACATGCGCTCCGGCATATCCATTGATATGCGAAAGGATATGAAAACATTCATGCCCTACGGAATTTTTCTCATGATCATATTACTGTCCCTGAGCTTTCGCAGCTGGCTGGGGGTGTTCCTGCCGTTTCTGGTCGTAGTCATATCGATTATCTGGACCTTCGGGCTCATGTCCATCCTTGGATTCACCCTGCCGTTTATCGGCGTGATCATTCCGGTCATGCTCATCGCGATCGCCAATGACTACGGAATTCATATTATTGCCCACTATTATGAATATACACGGGAAGGAAAGAACGGGACGAAAAGTAAGATCATCACACGCACATTGAAAAGCCTGGGCAGTCCCATATTCATAGCCGGTCTCACGACAGTCGTCGGTTTCCTGAGCCTCATGGGACATATCCTGCCTAAAGTGCAGGAGATCGGTATCTTTACCTCTTTTGGGATTGGCATAGCTTTTATGATGAGCATCCTGCTGATCCCGGCCGTTCTTAGTCTGGCTCGCAGCCCGCAGGTTCTCCAAAGCGATAAAAGTCTCACAAAAATGAATCAGTTCCTGCATGGCTGGGCTGCTTTTTTCATACGCTTCAAGAGACC
>JAZGBQ010000334.1:0-5279 GCA_036476435.1 Fidelibacterota bacterium | reverse complement strand
TACATAACAGAATCAAGCGGAATTGAACAATAAGGAGTTGGCCTGCAGTCCTAACTTGTCGGGAGAACCCAAAACCAACGGATTGTGAGTCCGCCGCCATCCCGTCGGAAAAGTAGTAGCGTATGCTATATGTACGTCATTTAGACCGGATCCAGATTGGGAATTTGAGACAGTTTCAAATTGTGACCGTATTACTAATTTTTTCGCCTCACACGAGCTTAATAACTAGTACAACTTTTAGAGGCAAAGTTAGTTAGTTATTCAAATCCAGCTTTTATGAACAGCCAGGTATCTCTGGAAAAAATAATTTATAAAACTGTCTTCATTTCGAGTTAAGGCCCTATAGTATTTATCTCTTCCTTTGTATTCAATTATCAGTAACGGATATTTCGAATGCCATAATATTTGATTCGTCAAGAGCCTTCCAATTCGACCATTCCCATCACCAAACGGATGTATTTTTTCAAATCTATAATGTGAAATTGCTGCCAATTCAACAGGATTAATAATATTTCTATATTTAGTAATAAAATGCATGAGTTTGTGCATTAATGGTTTTACATCTTTCCAGTTTGGAGGGAAAAATGATCCCACCCGTACCTGATAATTCCGAAAAACACCTGATATTTCATTATTTGTCTTACCAAATATTTCCCTATGCCATTTTTTTAGTAACGCACTTGTTATCTTAATATCTCTATCGAGCATACCTAAAAAAACTTTATTATGCGATTCCACTTCGGCGATATCTCTCAGTGCCTTGCCAGGTGCAATTTTTTCAAGGATAATTCCTCTTACTTCATTTTCTGTAATTGTTGAACCTTCAATTGCATTTGTATTATATGTGAAAACAACCGATAATTCTTGCTTCTGTTGTTCTTTAATACTTTTAGGTAAATTTTTCCAATCTTCTTGAAAATTTGTCATTATTGATTCTAATTGGTTGTAAATGTCTGTATAGAGTTCTTTTCGTAATTCACTTACTAATGGAGCTATTTCATCAGGTGGAACTGTTCCTATATATTTTTCTTTGGTAACAACTTTACCCTTCACTCTAACTGAGTGTTTTAAGTAGTAATATTTCTTTTTCCCTTTTAATTTTTCGATAACTCTCACGGTATTTATACCCTTACAATCTTGATAAACCTTTCTATTTCATGCAAAATGTAAGGGTAATTAATAGATGATAACAAGATAATTATATATACTCGATATTAAATATCGTACTAGTGTATTTTCTTATATACTAAATCCAATATCGTTTGTGCTGCAAGAGGAGCTGCATTTCCCAAATTAAAAGTAAATTCATTCCGGAATTTTTTAAGTTGAGCGGAGTATTGATTAATTTCTCTGACAAACTTATCAAGATCTTGATCAAGGTCATTAACCTCCGGAATGATCGGTCCAATAATCCCCCTGTATTTAACCTCTTGAAAAGATGAATAGACCTCAGTTTTTTTACTTTTTATGTCCTTCAGCGGTATCTTTAATTTATTGCCTAGCCACACAGTAGGTTTCCCGGTGACCAGTGAATATTCATATCCTAATCCAGAACAATCTGTTATACAATAATCAGTTTTTTTAAATAATTCGACAACCTCATTACATGGGATGTGTGCTTCCAATAGAGAAATATGATTATGCTTCATAGAGACTTCATTTATCAGTGTTACCCAATCAATTTTCCCCGAGTGTTCATAATTCTCTTTATTATACAAAAAGGGATGCAATTTGATATACAATTTGATGTTTCTCTTTGCTGTATAACGGATTAGTGGAAAAAGATATTCAAATATTGAAGAAATATCAATGTGATAAGTAGGACCATAAAAGACGGCTCTATTTTTAATCTCATAAGAGTCTGGAAAGGATTGGATCAATTTATCAATTCTAGGATATCCAACTTTTACTAAATCATTTTTATTGTATCTATTCTTATATGCTCCCCGAGTTAGTTGAAAATATTGATAGGGCGTTGAGAGGAAAATTTTATCATACAAATGAATTAATTTCACATCTACTACAGATCCAAATGATGCAAAACCATGCATTATTCCAATATATGTTATTGAGGGACTCTGCCTGATCCGGGCAATACTGGCTGTTATTATTATACATTTTTTTAATAATCGCGTTAAGGTTGTCGGTAAAAAAATATCTTTTTCAATCCTTCTATCAAAATGGATCCCAGGAAGAGGTGTAAAAAGCCATACAATTCTTATGCTATCATCAAATTCTAAAAGTTTTTTATAAATATTGATATAAATATCTATGTAAGTCCCCTCCCCATATAGGAAACATATTATTGGTTTTCTGGAGAAACCTAACTTCAATAGAACCATAAAATGTTTAACAATATAGATGATACTAAATAGAATTTTCTGGCTCATAACTTGTGTTAAAGTAAAAACTGTCTTTTGCTATTTTCTACTTGATACTACTCCAATCTTCTTTTATCCACTTAAATGTCTTTGCGCTTCGTCTTTTACAGCTCAATGACCGAGCTCACTGATGGCAAGGGAGCTTATGTTTATAATATTTACAGTGACAGTACTTATTTGAGCAATACCATTTTCTGCGTCTTGTGATATGGACCAGCATTTATGCTATACAAGTACACACCTCCGCTCATACGGTTACCCCTGTCATTCGTTCCGTTCCAGGTGACAGTATGATAACCGGCATCTTTGAACTCATTAACTAGGGTTTTCACCGCGCTACCCATCAAATCATAGATCGCAACTGTTACCTGAGTTGCTTCCGGTAAATCATACTGTATCATTGTGCTTGGATTAAACGGATTTGGATAGTTATCATATAATCTGAATTTCGCGATTATGCTTTGTTCATCATTTATTGCGATTGTAGGGTATAATTCTATTGGATCTCCAGGTGTTAAATCTTTTCCTGCTAATCCGGGGTAATGCTCATCATATCTATAACATCTGAAGACATGATTATGATCAATTTCAGTTTCTCCTTGATAATAAATACGATCGCGTGATACAGGATTAATGTATTTCCATACGATTTCTTTTTCTGATGTAACCTCAAAGAATTCACCACCATCTGAGTTACATATTAATGTATTTCCATTTGGAAGTCTTTGTGATCCACCGTATCTGGGTGAATTAAAATCTTCGGGGGTATTTGCAGTATAAACCCATGTTTGGTCGAATGGCTGGTATGCTGCTCCGTATAATAGTTCATAATAGCCATTTACATTAATAGGTGGCTCAATTTCATCAACAGTTGAATATCCACGTTCTGAAAAACCATTACTAAAAATCAATATATTACTTGCGCCTGGTAATCCGGTTTCTATCCAGTGTGCATCATGCTGTCCATATAGTTTCCGATCATCGTCAGTACCGGTTTTATATGCAACTGGATTCCCCCAGCGATATAATAAATCCCCTCCTTTTCCATTATTCCCACCCTCATGTGTGGCTGCTTCCCAGGTTGTTATACTGTGATCAATAATCCAAATTTCATTTGTATTGCGGTTACTTACTAGGATTTGATCCAATTCATTATTATATGATATTGAGTTAGTGTGCAACCAATCTTGGGCACCACCGCTTGCGAAATTAATATCTATCAGTTCAGGATGCTCAGCCACTATACCATAATTATCTTTTAAGTTATCAAAATCCTGAATGAGGTGATCCCAGGCATTCCACTGCCAGACGATCTCGCCCGTTTCTTGACCTGTTTGACTAACCTCTAATATTGACAATGATCTTATATTATTACCCGCTATTGAGTCAGGGTTCCTACCAGCCTGGATGGCAGCATTTTTTAATTTAGTATCATTTACAATTAATAATACATTGCCGTTTGGTAATTGCTCAATATCATGATGTTGAGTCCCGTAATAGAATTCCCACACCAGGTTATTTTCCCAATCGAATTTTTGGAATCCACCTGTACGACCATCCACACCGTCAGGATCTTCAACTGCAGCTGAACGTAATAAATAACCATCTTCTAAGAAATACGCGCTTAATCCCGGTACGTATTCACTCTCCCAACGATTTACTAGTCGCCCCTCATTGTCAATTAAAAAAGTAGATAAGGATGATTGGGGGGCAAAGAGGGTATAGCCATTATATGCTGCTGTCGTGTCATTATAAATCAATCCAACTGTTTGCTGGCTTATTAAAATGCTGCTAAAAAAAAACAGAGTACGAATAAGATTATAAATCATTTATACATATTCTATTATAGATATACATTTATCTTTTACACAAATTTTGGCAATGGCAAAGGTAACAAAGAATAGTGCCAATACTTTTATAATTATTTTTTATAAATAAGTACCGGGAGAATCCCGAACCAACGAATTATGAGTCCGTTGACTTCTCGTTAGAAAAAGAAGTAGCGTACGCTATATGTACGCCTTTTGGGTCGAAAAAACAGCCCATTTCATAGTTTAATTATCAACCAATTCCACTTTTTCAACCTTTTTTGTATTATCAATCCCAATTGGACTGAGTAGGGGTTTGGGATATCAACTTGACAAACAAAGTTGAGAAGAATTTTGGAAAAATTTTCTGTGTAGCCAGGATAGATTCAAACTACCGCCCTTCGGGTTATGAGTCCGACGACAAAGCAACAATATGTGGAATTACGGGCTCACCGTGACCAAAACGTGACATTGCTACTAAAAAGAGAGGGGGTACAAAACTGTACCCCCTTTTTTGGATACTTAAAAATCTCTGCCTTGAAAGGACAGTATTGCACAAGGAGCAATTATAAAAGCGTGCCATAACCGTACAGCATTTGTATCAGTAAAGGTCTATTTCTGTCATATCAAATAATGAACCAACTATTTAATTCCAATCAATTACAAATATATTCTCATCAATTTTTATATACCGTCATTTATTCGAATAAATAATCCGTTATTAAACTTATACATTTGCGAATAAATTTATTGGTTGATTTCAATAAATATTGTTATGAATACCCAAGCACTAATGCAACCTTACTTTTTACCATATTTAGGTTACTTTTCTCTTATTAAACATACAGATCAATGGATGTTTATGGATCAAGTGAAATTTATTCGCCATGGCTGGATAGCTAGAAACCGAATCCTAAAACCTGGAGAAGGGTGGCAGTATATTATTGTTCCGTTGAAAAAACACCATCGAGATATAATCATAAAAGATGTTAAAATATACAACAGTTCTAATTGGCAGGATAAAATATATAGACAATTGTTACATTATAAAAAGAAAGCCCCTTTTTATAATGATGTCATTAATCTATTA
>JAZGBQ010000333.1:0-4413 GCA_036476435.1 Fidelibacterota bacterium | reverse complement strand
CTTCAGCTTCTGCCTCAACAACTTTGGCCTGCATTTCCTCAACCCTGGCTTTCATCTCCTGCTCAGCAGCAACTGCCATCGCGCGGCGGGTTTCCGCTTTAGCCTGAGCAACTCTCAGATCCGCTTCGGCTTGATCTTCCTGTAGGATGGCGCCAATATTTTTACCAACATCCAGATCAGCTATATCAATAGACAGAATTTCGAATGCTGTCCCAGCATCTAATCCCTTATCAAGCACCGTTTTGGAAATGCTATCGGGATTCTCCAACACTTCGCTATAGGTTAATGAAGAACCAATTGCGCTGACAATGCCCTCACCCACACGAGCTATGATTGTTTCATCAGTGGCACCCCCCACCAGACCGGGAATATTAGTCCGTACAGTAACTCTGGCGCGGGCTTTTAATTCAATACCATCTTTTGCAACCGCAGCGAGATAGCCCTCCTTTGGAACATCAATAACTTTTGGATATACGCTGGTCTGTACAGCAACTTTTATATCTCTTCCAGCCAAATCGATTGCCGTTGCTGTCTCGAAAGGCAGGGTGATCTTCGCTTTGTTTGAAGCAATAAGTGCCGCGACAACATTCTGTACATTCCCACCGGCCATGATGTGGGTTTCCAGCATATCCGTTGATATATGATCCAGACCGGCTTTGTAAGTATTAATAACACTGTTAGTGACAAGGCGCAGTGGGATCTTTCGTAATCGCATGCGAATCAGATCAACAATTGTGATCTTTCCTAAACCCAAACTGACTACGCCTTGCACCCATAATCCAACGGGAACGAAGTAAAAGAGCAGAAAAATAAAAATTATAGCAAGACTTAATAGGGTTAATGATATAACACTCATTTTTAATCCTCCTAAAATTTATTTAATCTTTCGCACCCCAATCTTTATACCTTTCACCGACCAGCCTCCATTTATTAGACTACTTTATAAGTTAGTATAGTCTGGTTTAAGTTGCATATAGTATTGTTTTTTGTGGTGAAAGGATAACTGCCGCTGGGGTCGGTGGAATAGCGGTCAGGTGGAGCGTCTTGTCAAGCAATCTTGATTACCTTCAGGTGCTTTAGAAACCACTTCTTTCATAATTTTATTGAGTGGAGACTGCGGATAAGTCATATTTCGACAAATCTTTTTCATCTTTGGTGAAAGCCGACGATAACCCCAGCTACAGCGCTTCAAGGTTTCTTCATATCCTTCTCTTTGAAAATACAGCGGCATATTAACTTCAAAGTAAGAAATACTGTCTGCGTCTTTTAGCAAATCCGAGCGTGGATCACCGCCAATTTCGTGATGTTCTACAAGTCGGCACGCCTCATCAATGATTGATTGTTCCAGTTGACATTCATGTAAAACCTCTTTTAGAACCTTTGCGCTATTCCTGGAATGAGCAGCCTTGAATTCATTGTAATCATTGAAATCAGCTTGCTGTACTTTTCCTTTTTCATCAGCACGATCAATATCGTGGGCAAGCGCGGCAATCTGTAGCGCCTCATCAGCATCAGGTTTTAATTTTAGCAACCATTCAAGCACATTCTCCGCATGAATCGGATCTTCTGGCACACTGGACATTGAAATAATCACGCGTATTTTTTGTTTTGCGCAGGCAATACTATCTATCATTTTGGCAAATAATAATCCGGCGTATAGTTTCTAAATTCATCAAAACCGCAATCACGATTAACACCAGGTAAGCTTGATTCAATATTGCACCGAAAAAAATCAAGAAAACCCTGACATCGCGCCCTATTCTCACTCCTTTTTTAATACGGTTTTTCATTAGCTTGTCGTATTTATCCGCAGTGTAGCTTAACATAAAGGAGCCAATAATGGCGATAAATCCTATTACTAAAGCCCACGGTGATAAGTCTTGGCTATAAACATACCAAGTTAGTCCAAACAGTAAAAAAGCGTCCGCATACCGATCCAGTACTGCATCGAACCAGCCGCCATAATCGGAAGATAAATATTTCAGACGGGCTACTTCACCGTCAGAGCCGTCAATAACAGAGGCAAATTGTGCAATAATCCCCCCCAAAGCCAAAAACCAATAGTTACCCAGCGCAAAAAGTCCTGCCGCAATCACTGAAAGCACGAAAGAGAAAATAGAGATTTGATTGGGTGATATATTATAATTAACCAGAAATTTAGATATACGAGTAGAAATCGGGCGATTCAACCATTGTGAAACCGGGCCGTCATTACTTTTCCCCCGCAACGAATCCAACAGCGTTTTTTCTGCTTTTTGGTGGGCTTTTTCATCATCAATATCAATCCAGAATCCCATTGTTTGCACAGATTTTGCGTGTTTATTCTCTGCTAAAACCCGTATTGCAGCCGATAAAGTTGTGTCATTATGAATTTTACAAGCACGTTCCAATGCTTCAAATATTGCCGGTGTACAAAGGAAAATACCGGTATTAAAACCGTTGAAATCGTCAATGGTTTTGCCAATATTGAGGATATATCCGTCTTTGATATGAACCTTGGTCACATCTTCCATGTCAATCAGTGGATTGTTTTTATCCGTATCTACCACCAATAAAATTTCACCTTCGTTAAGCGGCTGCTCCTGTAAGGATCGAATTATAGCCGGATCGAAAAGGTGATCCGTCATCAACAACAGAAAAGATTCCTCTATGATACCCCGTGCTTTTAATACCGAAATACCGTTTTCTTTTTGCCAATCATCATTTTGAATTGGAGTAATTGAGACTTTAAGGCGTTTGGAAAGCTGTTGTAAAAAATAGCTGACTTGCTCCCCCTTATAGCCTGTGATCACATAAAACTCATCCGCGCCGCCTTCCATGGCGGAACGGATAACGCGCTCAATCAATGGTACGCCCAGTAAAGGTATAAGTGGTTTGACATCGCCTTTCGATTTAATACGAATTCCTTGTCCGGCGGCGATGATCAAGCATTTCATCGATTACTTCTCCTTGATGAACACTTCGGTCATCCAGTAGGCTTCGTCATCGGTGAACTGTTTTGGCGGATGTTTGTAAAAATAGGCGGCTGGCGCAGTCAAAATCCCACCTTGCCCGCGATCCAGTGCAAGTTTGGCACAGCGTATGAGGTCGATCGCCACCCCTGCCGAATTGGGCGAATCTTCCACGGAAAGCCGCATTTCAAGATTCATAGGCACATCGCCAAACAGTTTTCCTTCCATGCGGATGAAACAGACCTTGTTATCCCTTTGCCAGGGGACATAATCACTTGGGCCGATATGAATATTTTCATTTTCCAGGCGCTCCGCCGCAACTGCCTGTACGGCTTCAGTCTTCGACTCTTTCTTGGAAGCCAGCCGGGCACGATTAAGCATATTTAAGAAGTCCGTGTTGCCGCCGGTATTTAACTGATAAGTCCGTTCCAGCTTGACCCCACGCTTGTTGAATAGATCAGTCAGGGTACGGTGCGTGATGGTCGCCCCCAACTGTGATTTAATATCGTCGCCGATAATTGGGATATTTTTCTCTTCAAAACGCTTCGCCCATACCGGATCGCTAGCGATGAATACCGGGATATTGTTCACAAAGGCAACACCCGCTTCCAGTGCACAATCGGCATAGAATCGAGTGGCTTCCTCGGAGCCAACCGGAAGATAATTCATTAGCACCTCAGCACCTGAATCTTTTAACGTATTTACGATCTCTTCTTCTGTCGGTTCAGGTTCATCCGCTATAACAAAGGTGTATTTGTCTTCATAGTCTTTCATATGTTCCGAGAAACCATCCAGAATTTTACTCATCTGTACTTTTACGCCAGATTGCGGAATATCTTCACAGAATACGGTAGTACAATTGGGTTTGGAAAAGATGGCTTCATTAACATCCAGGCCAATTTTGCGTTTGTCAATGTCAAACGCGGCAACTACTTCAATATCTCCAGGCCTATAACCACCGATCTCCCAATGCATCAATCCAATAGCATCACCAGGGGCTTTGCTGCGGTAGTAATAAATTCCCTGAATCAGGGAACTTGCACAATTTCCGATACCAATAATTGCTACTTTAATATTGTTCATAATGATTTTATTTACCTCCGTAGTTATGAGTGGATTCGATAATGTTTATCCATATATTATTATTCCGTTAACATTTCAAATAGTTTGACGTCACCTGGAAGAATTAAAACAGATTCTTCATCCAGGATCGACCTAAGAATCCCCCATTTAGTATCTAAATACTATTAGGAGATCAGCAAATATTTAATGTGAGAGTACAGTAATGCAGTTATGAAAATGTTAGTACGTGTATAGGGAGGTGTAAGTAGAAATGAATCCAGTCAGAATAAATCAGGTGAAACCTCTTTGATTAGAATTAAGCTGAAAATAGGTCATAGTAGCAATCAAATATTACCTCTAATAGTACTTTGTGGATAGAAAACAGTGCGATAATGTATAT
>JAZGBQ010000332.1:0-18588 GCA_036476435.1 Fidelibacterota bacterium | reverse complement strand
ATGATCCGATGGTCCTAAGGACATATTTGTACAGGAACTCGTTAATAAACCAAGTACTAAAAACACCCCTAACTGGATCGAAGCAAGGTATTTTTTAAAGTTATGTTTCTTCATGACTGACATCCGTTTACAGTATTTTATCATTGTTCCCCTCTGTAAATCCATGTAATAATGTGGTAATAATAATAATAAGAGCAAAATGCCTCCTATTCTTTCTTTCACTTTTACTTTTATCGCTACAATAAATAAATCCGGCTATGCCAAATGCTAACTCTATCTGGTAGAATAATTTTTCATTGTGGAATATTTTGGTGATACTATTGACCGTAGGGACCTCCATACGCACCCATATCATTTCGGGTTCCATCAGCATCTAAATATTGTTCTCCGGGATGACCGGCATCGATACAGGGTGAATTCAGCAACAAATGAAAATCTTCCAAGCCAACAAATTCGGGATCACCTGTGATATTATTTTGCCCAATATTTGAACTGTGCTCCAGGAGAGAATACTCAATTTCAACACCTGATTGAGATGCTTCCGTTGAGAATGAAATATCTGTGCCATAACCATAAACAATATTATTCCGGAATACCAATCCTTCACAATCTCCCAGTAGCACAACGTCATTTCCGGTAATCGTGTTGTTAACGATTTCACCATGAGCATTATTAATATAAATACCTGAACCCTGTCCCATGGGGCTTTCATTTATATGGATGATATTATTCAATAACTTTCCCTGAGCAGTTAAAAAAATCCCGCCGCCGAAGCCGTCGGTTTGGTTTTCAGTGATAAAACAATTTTTTATTACCCCGTTACCGCCCACATACGCACCGCCACCTGATTTACTATAGCTGGGATATCCTTGCCTGATCCTAAATCCTTCCAGGATACCTGATGAAACATTCACTACTCGCATAGCTGAATCGGGAATGCTGGCTGGTGTCGGTAAAAGTGTTGTTACTTCGAACCCCTGTAACGATTTTACCAGAATATCTTTTCCTGCAATTGTTAAAGTTTCCGGATACTGTCCTGGCTTGACAAGTATTGAATCTCCATCATCAATTAAGGAATTGCTGATAGCAGATTGTATTTTATCAATTTCATCCGGTACCGATAGGGAAGTCGTACGGGGTATAGTGATTTCTTGTTCAGCCCACCGAACATTATCTTCGATATCAAATATTCCCACCCGGTACAGCAGATCTTCATCATCACCAATCATATCTTGATAGCTTAACTGAAATGCGTTATTAATTGTTGCTACTGTCGTCCAACTTGTATCAAGATGGGTCTTTCGCTCAATTTTGTAATGGGCAAAGTTTTCTAAGGTAATTTCGGTCCAGTTCAACGAGATTGGTTCTTCTGTTACTATCCTTGATATATTGTGGGCAACAGATAAACTAAAAACAATATCCTCTGTTGTATTTGTTTCAAGAGGTGCCCTGCAGGCTACCAAGCAAACGAACGCCAGCAAAACCACTTTTGAATAAATTATATTCATATTCTTTAATTTCATTTCAGTGATTATTTTTTATCAGCAAGTGACAACTTTAAATAAATAATCTGACGATGGGCATCATAATAGTTAAAGATATCATTGGCATTTGATCCAGCATCCACATAGGTTATTTCATCAGAAAATAAGTTTCGTATTGTATAACTTAAAGTTGCATCGAAATACCAAACTTGTTTATGTACAGAAACAGTTAAGTTTGTATTCCTTCGATCCTCCAACTGTTGAGCGGTCACACCCCCATGGATATAGTTTTGCGGGCCTTGATAAATATGGCTTACGTTAAGATGAAACCAATCTTTCCTTAAATCAAATATAATATTCGCCATTGTACTTGGCTTTTCTGGAAATACATCCTGATCGCTAGGTTTAATCCAAGTAATATTTCCGGTAAGCCTAAATAGATTGGTGCGAGACATTATTTCTGAATTGAGCTCAATTCCATTCAACCAGGCAATTTTAGCATTGTACGGCACAACCAAATTATAACCTATGGGTGCGTACGTAATCTTATTTAAATAGGAATTACGGAAAATGCCTAACCCAAACTTGACACTACCAAACACTTTATTGTCCAACTGTTCAAAAAGTATCTCTGAATTCAACTCTGTAGTGGTAACAGATTCTTTTTCAATTCCACTTTCCATTTGCTCGATAATTCTCTCTAATTGTTCCTTTTGATCCTGATAAATAGGAATAAATTCAATAGTCCTGTAGTATACTTTAATTTTTTCTAACCCATCAGCCCATATAAATCTATCGTTTAGAGAAGGAGCGCGATTATTAAAGCCCTGGTTGAAGAACAATTGAAATCTCTTTCCTTGGAAATTTCCTTCAGCAAGCATTCCCAGCCGATAAGTAGTCAGTTTTACATTGTCATTAAAATAGTAATCCTTTATATCAACAAGAGAGGTATCATTGTACTCTTCCGCAATTTGATCATGAATAAATTCAGCATTGCTGTTGCGAATTCCAAATTCCCACCTTAGCAGGTCGACATTTTCCACCGGGTTTATAGCATCGTATCTTAACACTCCGGCAACGCCGCGATCAATTTGTTCGAGGGTGGCAAATGATTTCCAGTTTTGGGAGCTATACTGATCGACCGTCTGCTTTTCACTTTCATAGAGCTGGCGCTCCTCCTCCCACTGTAATGAACCTGAAAAACTGTTCAGTCTGAATCCTTTATTGATTCTCAGCAGAATTGTATTTTCCTTCAATTGTTGATTAATATTAGAAAAGAAATTATCTTCCCATTCCCAGTTTTTTCTGCCAGCCTGGATATCCCAATCCTTAAGCATAAATAGATCACCAGAAAACACCATTTGATCGACCCACATTTTATCAGATGAAATAATCCCCCCTCCTGATGGATATTTAATATATTTTTCGTGGTTAAGGTGGGCTAATAAAACCTCCTGTTTCCTTAATGTTAATAGTCCACCTATATTGTTGAAGATCGAGGTAAATAACGTTCGGCCATCGAACATTCGCGATTTACCTGAATAGCGCCCATATAAACCCACGGGACCGTACTTCAAAGAAAGCGCCCCTGATTCATCCTGATCACTTTTCTCAGTTAAACCAATACTACGACCGACCTCAATACTGTTCAGTTCCGGTCTTCTTGACCGCAGTAAAACCACACCACCGAAGTTACCTGAACCAAAAAGAGTGGAGGCACTCCCTTTAATGACATCAATATTTTCTAATTCAGTCAAATCAATATCCGCCAGATTCGCAATACCGGAAAATAAATTATTTATCTTAATCCCATCGAGATATACCGCTACTTCATTTGAGTTGCTTCCACGAATACTTATAGTCTGTTCACCAAATGTGGAAGTATTAACGACAATTCCTTCAGCCTCTGATAATAGCTCACTAATATCGCGGATACCCCGTTGTTCAATACTTTCCCGTACCGAGAGCGTTTCCACTTTGCTGGTTACTTCCTTTTCCGAGTACTTTTTTCTTCCTTCAATAATGATCTCTCCGCTCAGCAAAACCTTTTGCTTTAAGAAAATCTCAAAGGAGGTATTTGGAGCATCTATTGTTAGTTCTTCCATTTCGTATCCAATATGGGTTATTACCAATATGATTGGAAAATCACCGTACCAGGAGAAGGAAAATTCCCCATCCTCACTTGAGGCTGTACCAAAGTCGGTAGATTTAATGGCTATATTTGCTTGAGCAATTGGTTTGAGAGAGCCTTCTGCAAACACAAATCCGCGTATTTCAGAATCCTGCGCGACAATAATCCCGCAGAATAATAGAAGAATCAATAATTGTCTGGTAAACTTGATCATGAATGAAGTTATAAAGATTTTAATAGGATAATTAGGTCTTTTTTATATCTCTGGAAAAATTGTAAGAATTAGTGTCCCTATGAAAATCAATCTTATAAGGATTGAGAACTGACCAACTCCATTGATCGGGCTACTTTTTGGGACAAAATCATAGTGGGGAGATCTTAAATAATTTGTGCGTTCTTAACATAATTATCAGGCTCCACCCAAGGAATAATCAGGACCGGCTTATAGGCCGGTGCAGACACCGCCGAATTCATAGGCTATCTCATATTTTAACGCCAGTTCGATTAACCAGTTTTTTACGGCAATGGCATCATCCGAACTGTTTTCAATCATCCAGTCACCAGCCTGGTATACCGGAACGCCTGTGTATTCTCCCGTTGTTTCATTATAATGAAATACCACATATTCATACCTTCCGGCATCTGCGCATACACTTTGAGCCTCACCAAGTGTATCGTCTGAAATCATAAGAATTTTGTCCTGGTAATTTCTTAAAGTGTCGGCATTGATCTGTTCTTTCCAAATATAATTTTTCTCAAAGACAGCGGATAGCTCGTCTTCTGTTTTTATTGTTACTAAAGACGCATATGTTTGCCCATTCACAGTGCTGAGATCATATAAGCTCACATTACCCTTTCTATTGATTACTAATCCCACGCTCTTCGGAATCCACGCAGCAATTTCATAGTGTACCGCGAACAAGTACTCCTGGACCTCATGTGATTCATCATCCGACGAACAACCGACGGCTATCAGCATAAATATCAGTAAGAAAAAAGCTCGTTTTAACTCTTTTGTTGTTCTCATATTAATTCTTATAACGGTCTTACAGATAATTGGTTTCTTAGTGTTTATTTCTATGGATCGGTTCTAGCAAATTTAGACACACTGGCTCATGACGCGAAGGTCGGCAGTTCGATTCGGCCCAACGCCACTCAAGACCCGGGGGATCGAGATAGTAAAAGGGGATTATTCAGATTATGGATCCTTGTTAAGAGCAGTAAAAGATATGGATACGGTTTTTGCTGTTACCACTCCCTTTGAAGGCGGTGCACCTGAAGAAATAGAACAAGGAAAAGCCCTAACTGATGCCGCAATAAAATCAGGCGTTGGGCATTTTATCTACAGTTGTGTGGCAAGCGCTGACCAATTGACCGGGGGAAGAAATAGCATCTATCTTTTCGGAAATCTCTGGTCATAAAATAAGGTATGAAAGTATTGATCCGGAGATCTTCCGTAGGGATAGTGATGATATGGCAAATATGTTCAAATGGTTTAACGAAGTTGGTTATAAAGTGAATATTGACAGACTGCGTCAAGATTACCCTGAAGTGCGCTGGCAAACATTTAAGGACTGGGCGCGTCAGCAAGATTAGAGCGTTTTGGATTAAGTACAATGTTCTTAGTAAACAGAATTTATTGTATTTAATTAAAATTCTTTTTTCCCGGTATTTCCAATCCTTTATTGAAGATTTTATTGTTTCTCACCGGTGACAATAACATTTTTAGCTCTGATGATACAGTCGTCCGGTGTAATCCGCATATTATAGGCTTCTTTAACATAGTCCGGAGATTCAACGTGGATTTTTACCATTTTTTCCTGGATTTCCCTGTCCAAACCGGAATTCTCCAGCCAATTAGCAATGCTGAAGTCCTCCATATAGTATTCATGTAGTTCCACATTCTTAAAACCATTATTACTCAATAGATCAACAAGATAGGAAGGTGTAAAAGTCCTTCTTTTCTCCTTTAGTTTAAACATTTCAGTATACCAGCTGACAATGTTCGGATCATCTGATGGGGGCACGCCCTCAGCAATAAGGATCTTACCATTGTCTTTCAACAGATCGAAACAGCGCAAGACCGCTCGATCAATATTATTTAAAATGTGATGAAAGACCATACGAGCAATTACCCGGTGAAAAATATGGTCTTTGAATAAAGAATCTCCAATATCCCATTTGATAATCGATATTCCTTCCCAGCTTCCCTTTTTTAACATATTCTTAGATACATCAACGGCAACAACATGATTCACTTTTTCTTTCATTTCCTTTGCGACCGTTCCGGTTCCAGTACCTACATCAAGTACAATATGATGTTTTTTCAGATCGGCATGTCTAATAATTGCCTCCAGGTAGCCTTCGTCTTTGGTCCAAAATAAGTTATCATAATGGTCTGACCTGATTTTCCAGAAACGATCTTTTGCTACCAGAGATTTATTACTCACTGTGCATTCCTTAGTTTGAAAGCATGGTATTTTGAAGATTGCAGGAGTTGAAACTGGTGAAAAACAGTTAAATATGCAATCGTAAATCCGTTGAGTAAGAACATTCAGTTGCCTGTAAAAATGGATGATCAGCAAAGATTTGAGCTGTCAAAATACGATTGAAGAGATTATCACAATCATGTTCATTATTATTAAATGCTCCCTGATAAAGTTAATAAACTAAAATGGGCTATCGCTCTAAGTGTGGGAGCAATAGCCCAATGTATATCGGTGAGGTTGGGACTGTGAGTACAATCAAAAAAGCAAATACTGTACCAAACTAAAAATAATCTGTGAGTTTTTAACGGAGGAAAAAATTTATCGACGATAAAAGGATTATTTTTTGTAATAATAGAATAATACTGACAAGTAGCGATATAAGTATCAGTATATCCTGTTATGATACATAGTGTGTCATTGTGATACAGAGTAGTTCATACTTTATTTGATCAGTTGAATAGTTAAAAGCTGAAAGAAATAGATTTACTCCATATAACGACTGTCAGAATACCGTTATATTCACTGGAAAATTAATCAGGTTCAACAAGGGTCCTGCGATGAGTAAAAAAACCAGAGGAAAAATGAACAATTACCCCGTGGCAATCGTTACGGCGGCAGGAAGTGGGATCGGGGAGGCCTGTGCAAGGGAATTGGCTGCAAGAGAGTACAAAATAGTACTGATCTCAAGAACTGACTCGGCAGCTACCGTTGCAGCAGAACTTGGCGGTGTCGGCATCCGGGGTTCAGTAACAATAGATGAAGATATAAAACGGGTTATTGAACTGGCAATGGAATCCTATGGTCGTATTGATGCAGTCGTGAATAACACCGGTCATGCCCCAGGGTCCAGCACACACACTGGCCGGCGTTATGATCACCATGCCGATTCACATCTTCTTGATATCTCTGACGAGGATTGGCAGCGCAGCCTGGATATTTATTTCCTGAATGTCATACGTATGGCGCGTCATGTAACACCTCAAATGGAAAGACAGGAAAATGGTGGTTCCATAGTTAATATTTCCGCTTTTGCAGCAATGGAACCCAGTTATGCCTATCCAGCCTCCTCAACGATTCGTTCGGCATTATCAGGATTCACGAAGCTTTATGCTGACCGCTATGCTCGTGCAGGCATTCGCATGAACAATATTCTCCCGGGATATTTAGAGAATTGGGAGTGGTCGGAGGATGTACTTAACAGTATTCCTGCCGCGCGGGCCGGTACGCTGGAAGAAATTGCAAAAACTGCCGCGTTTCTGCTCTCAGCCGATGCCGCATATATCACAGGGCAGAATATTTTGGTCGATGGTGGTGTGAATCGATCTATTTAATTTACCCGAACTATTCAGGCAAATATGCCGACAACCACCTCCGACCCGGTGAAGACCTACTTGCTAAAACACCAGCGTTTTTTCACCGGAAAAATTGGTAATATAAACAGGGCTAAAAACTCCATTTTTCATATGAATCAAATTGTATCCGGGTAATTCGAACCCCCTGACAATAAGAGCTAACAGGTGAATCAATAGTATGCTAGACGTAAAGCCAACAGAACAATTAATAGAAGAACACAACTCGATTTTAAAGATGCTGGGAATAATAGATCATGTATGCAATATCCTGGAATCAGGTGAGGCCGTTCCGTATGAACATCTGGATCAAATTGTTGAATTTATCAGGCTGTTCGCGGACAAAATCCATCATGGGAAGGAAGAGGACCTGCTCTTCCCGGCGATGGAAGCGGCAGGCTTCCCAAGGGAATCGGGACCGATAGGTGTAATGCTGGTCGAACACGAACAGGGTCGTGATTATGTCAACAGGCTGGATAAGGCTGTAACACAATATAAAAATGGAGAACAGACCGCAGCAGATGCGCTGGTTAGACACGCCAGGAATTATGTTTTCATGTTGACTCAGCATATCGATAAGGAAAACACTATCCTGTACCCGATGGCTGACAGCAGCATTCCAATTGTAAAACAGGAAGCCCTGCTGGATGAATTTGAATCTGTGAACAAAGGTGTAATAAATACCGAAAAACTTACGGAATTACAGGATAATCTGAATAATCTTGAAGAGATCTACGCAAAGAAATAATGTTTATAGTTAGTTAATTGCGCAGTAATCCCGCACCACTCATGATACAGCCTGGGGGAATTTTCGATCACACTTTACTGAACCACATGAGTACCCCGATTACGACGAAACCACCGGCCGCTATTTTTGTAATAATCACTTCCGGTACTTTCGTTTGAAGCCATCCGCCCACCAGGATGGCCAGGGCTGTCAGGGTTGCGAAAGCTAGCATTGCTCCGAAAAAAAGACCCAATCCTGAGAATCCCTTTGATCTCATAGCCAGGATTGCCAGTTGTGTCTTATCTCCCAGTTCTGCTAGAAATACTGCTCCAAATGCAAGCCAGATTGCTTTCATGTTTTCTCCATAGATTTGGTTGATCAGAATTAGTCTGCAATATTACACGGTACAGACATTATGAGCAATGAGTTGAATGCACAGACTGAACCAGAAAATTGCCATCATCTAAAACAAAAGCCCCCATAAAGGGGGCTCTTTATTATAATCACGGTTAATTAAATAGATAAACTATCTGATTCGAATTGGCTATTTGATATAATAACCGATTGTTATTATGAAATGAACGCCAGACGAACTAAGTGTTTGAAAATCACTTTTTACCAGCGAAATGGACATATCATTGCCATTTAATTCCGCAGATTTGACCTCATAGTCAGCCATGCTCACAAATCGAACTTCTCCCGTAATAAATAGCGGTGAACCTGTCGAAATGAAATCAGCGCCAATGATTCCGTGGAAGCCCACCGGATTCTCATAGGTAACCACTAACTTATCATCGCCCTCTTCCACATCATATTTGGTAGAAAGATTTGTGGATACACCGGCCCCATAATACAGGGAAAATTGCTTTATTTTGTTTGCGCTTTTATAAAGCAGTGTAGCTCTGAAAGGAATTTTTTTGAAATATACATGGTCGCTGCTGACCGTCTCACCGGAAAACTGGTAACCGATCCCGATCTCACCAGTAATCGCCGAAGTGATATTATAACCGATAACACCCTCGACCCCTAAACCTCCACCGGGACGGATGTAAATATCATCAGTGTCATCCTTATCTTCAGAATATTTCTTTGCCGCCAGGACCTTGTCGAATCCAAGACCCATGAGTAAATTTCCCTTCACATACATTTTCTTATTAACAATCTCTACTCCGTCTTCACTAATCTGATCAGCAGTCTGTCCCAGGATTAGGATCGGTGAGATAAGAACTAAAAGTGCAGCAAAAACGAATATTTTCATGAACTAGCCCCCCAAAGGTTAACTGGTTGGTTGTTTGGTTGGTTGAATGATGAATTGCACTAAAAATTACGACAGTTGCAAATAATCAGCACCTGTTAAATCTAATCTGAATACATACATATTAGGTGGACATGGATCGAGCTGGAACGGTTTCCACGACAATTATTCCGTACCATTCACTTACATCATATCATGCATAATGATTCAAATAATACACCAGTATTCTCAGGATTTAATGCGTGCAGAAACAATCAGCAGCATATCATCGTCGGAAAAAGCATTTTCTTCAAAACCGGTTATTTTTGGCATACTAATTGCAACCATTCTAACTGTAACCATTTCTCACAATTAAACTATCCCTCATAATCTCACCAAAAAGGAGCCGGTTCACCGGCTCCTTTTATTTCTACCAACAATTCTGGAAAGTGATTTAATTTTGTTAACAATTTCTGTTATTTTTTATCAAACAATACGAGCAATGCAATGAAAAACTCTCTTATTCTTTTGATCATAACAACCCTCTTTTTATTTGGTTGTGCCTCTTCAATTAAACAGCTCCAGAGAGGTGATTACGATGCAGCGATCCGAACTGCCGTTCGAAATTTACGTGTGGATCCTACCAACCAGGAGGAAATCAAAGTTCTTGATCGTGCCTATACTCTGGCAAATGAAACCGACCTTGAAAGAATACAATACCTGGAATTGGAAGGAAATCCGCGTTCATGGGATGAACTATTTAACCTCTATTCAGATCTAAGGAATCGACAAGCGGCTGTGAGAACCGTATTACCACTCGAATTGAACGGAAGGATAATTGATTATCCTCATCAGGATTATGATAGTGCTATCATAGAGGCTAAGCAGCGGGCGGCGGATTACTACTGGGGTCACGCTCATAAACTTATGGATAATGATACCAAGGAAAGCTACCGTCAGGCGTACGGTGAATTCAGGAAGGTAAAAAAGTATATTGGTGACTATGAAAATATTGATCAACTGCTCCAGGAAACCCGCTGGCTGGGAATTTCGCGGGCATTTATTTCACTGTTCAATAACACACATTTAAAATTATCCGACAATTATAAAATCGAATTACTCTCATTCGGTCCACAGGATCTAAATAGCGAATGGGTCGAATATCACACAAAACGATTTGATGCCGATCTCTATTATGACTATTTCATTCATATTAATCTCAATCGTATTAATGTCTCTCCTGAAAAAGTTGTTGAAAAAGATCGGATGGAAACCAAAGAAATCGAAGATGGCTGGGAATACGTGTTGGACGACCGCGGTAATGTTGTAAAAGACTCTTCAGGGAATGACATCAAGGTAAAGAAATTTCGCACAGCCGCCTGTTCCGTAATCGAAACTCGGCAATATAAAGAAGCTTTCATAAAAGGGGAGATTGAAATAATTCAAAATGAACCACGACAAGTCATCAAAAGCATCCCCATCAGCGCCGAAAGTATATTTGAACATGTATCTGCTCGAGCAATTGGTGATACGGCTGCTCTTTCCCACGAGTCAAAAGCAATGATCAAGGCTGATCAAAGACCATTCCCTCATGATCTTGACCTGATACACAGAAGCTCCAACGCTTTAAAACTGAGTATTCGGAAAGCTTTGCGGAATAATCGAAGATATCTTGATTAAACAGGGTTTAATCTTCGTTAATAAATTGTTAAAATTCAGAGGATCAGGGAATATCCACACCTTTTAACAGCTCTCGCAGCCCCTCTCGGTAACTTTCCTTTCCAAGTCCGGATATCTGTCTGATACAAACCGGGGCAATAACCGATTCCTTCCTGAATTCCTCCCGGTCATGGATCGCACTCAAATGAACTTCCACCGCAGGCAGGCCCACCGCTTCGAGGGCATCGCGAAGTGCATAGGAATAATGCGTATAGGCTCCCGGGTTTATAAGGATTCCGTCTGCCCATTTTCTGTCAGCATGAATGGTGTCGATAAGCTGTCCTTCGCTGTTCGATTGAAACATTTTGATTGAATGGCCCTTAGTCTCCGGCAAATTCTGAAACCATGACATCAGATCTTCCAGGGATTCCGTTCCGTAGTGTTCGGTATCCCGCTCACCCAGCAGGTTCAAATTCGGTCCATTTATCACAAGAATATTCACAATATACTTAACGCCTCCTCAATTTCAGCATTTTGTACATCAACGCTTACCTTTGCTTCTCCCAGTCTTGTAATTACTATAAAATATAATTGACCGGCTCGGATTTTCTTGTCATTTCGAATTATCTGCAACACGGTATCCACTTCCAAATCGCGAAGTGGAGGAAGCGGCAACTGATCAATTGTGTCACGTAACACATTCCATTCACTGTTATTCAGAAAACCCTTTTTCATCGATATGTATCCGGCCGCTTTCATCCCGTAGGCAACTGCTTCACCATGTCTAAGTACACTATACCCGGTAGCAGACTCAATTCCATGGCCAATCGTGTGTCCGAAATTTAAAATCCTCCTGATCTTATGATCTTGCTCATCCTGTTCCACTATCCTGACTTTTAGGGCGCATGACCTTGCGATGATCTGTTCCACCAGGCCCATATCACTGAGGGCTAATATCTTCTCAACATTCCTGCCCACAGATAGAAAGAAATCACGGTCTTGAATGGCACCATATTTTAACACTTCTGCCAACCCGGAAACCCTTTCGCGTACCGGCAGGGTGGCAAGCAGATTAGCATCAATTATCACAGCTTCAGGCTGATAGATGGATCCCACCGTGTTCTTGCCCCTGGATAAATTGACACCGGTTTTTCCTCCGATGGATGAGTCAACCATGGCCAGAAGGGTAGTAGGAATTTGGAAATAACGGATCCCGCGCATGAAAGTAGCTGCTAAAAACCCGGTTATATCGCCAACGACGCCTCCGCCCAGTGCAAGCAAGGATGTACTCCGGTCGCAGCGCATATCAAGCAATTTCTCAGACAGGATCTGTATCTGTTCCAAGTTCTTGGCGTCTTCTCCGGTTGGAATCGTGATCATCTCCGCTCTGAAACCAGCTTTTATAAGGTCACCCAATAAGCTATTTCCAAATTGCCGGACTATTGTTTCTTGCGAAATGATTACCCATTTCTGGTTATCATTCCAGGGCGTTAACAGCTCGGGAATCTTTGTCAGGTTATCCCGTTCAATCAATATGGAATAGGACCGGGATTCCAGTTTTAATTCAATCTTCCGCATAGTGTTCCTTCAAACAATTAACGATCATTTTCCTGGTCTCAAAGGGATCTTTATCATCAGTATCAATAATAATATCGGCCACACCTTCGTACATTTTTCGCCTGACCTTCCATATCTCTTCCAGTGTTTTTGTCGGATCATCAGCATTCTGCAATAGTGGCCTGCGGGATAAGTTACTTATCCGATTTAAAAGAACGGCAGGTGAAGATCTTAATAAAATGGTTAAACCGTTACGGGAAATAATCTTTCTGTTACGGCGACTCAGAACTATTCCTCCACCTGTAGCAACGATCTGACCGGTCGTCTTTGCTACTTTTTTCAGTACCTCTTCTTCCAGGGCCCGGAAATATTTCATACCTCCCGATTCAACAATCTCGCCGATAGACCTTTCAGCCATCTTTTCAACCTCATCGTCAGTATCAATGAAGGTCATTGCAAATTGCCGAGCAAGCCGGCGCCCGATCGTCGATTTCCAACTGCCCATCATACCTACCAGGAAAATATTGTCCGGTAATGTCATCCGGCCAAATTTAAAATTGTGCCGATGCTTTCATATGAGCTTTCAGCTGTTTCACAGAATCACCGCCGAATTTTTCCAATAGCGCATCCGCCAGTACCATGCAAAGCATGCTTTCAGCTATAACAGACGCGGCTGGTACCGCACAGGTATCTGATCGTTCTTTATGCGCACTGCGGGGTTCCTTTGATTTCATATCAACTGATTGTAAGGGTCTCGTAAGTGTAGGTATCGGTTTCATAACAGCCCTGACAATGATCGGTTGAGTATTGCTCATGCCGCCCTCGATTCCACCGGCATTGTTAGTCGATCGGTGATATTTCCCATCGGTATAGATGATCTCATCGTGAATTTTACTGCCGAACTGCATCGCAGATTCAAATCCTTTACCGATCTCAATCCCCTTGATGGCATTGATGGACATGATCGCCGCCCCAATACTGCTCTGGAGTTTTTTATCCCAGTGAGTGTATGAACCGAGACCAAACGGCAGTCCCTTGGCGATCACCTCAAAGACTCCGCCGACTGAATCACCACGCTCTTTAGCATTCTCAATCACACTGATCATTTTTTCCTCTGCAGAAGGATCCAGACAACGGACCGGGGATGCATCGGCCCTGGTATTAAGGTCTTGGGGTGAGAGGGTCTCCGGGATTGTTACGGTGTCCTGAACATGATGGATCCGGATCACTCTACTGCCAACTGCGATACCAACCGTTTGCAGCAGTTTTCGACAGATGGATCCCAGGCCAACACGCATTGTTGTTTCTCTTGCCGATGATCGTTCCAGCACATTCCTGATGTCGTCAAAACCATGTTTCATGACACCGGCAAGATCTGCATGCCCAGGCCGCGGAATGGTAACAGCTTCGGGCGTCGTTCTCACCTTTTCAATAGCCATCTTCTTTTTCCAGTTATCCCAATCCCGATTGGTGATAGTCAATGCAATTGGGGATCCCAGCGTTTTCCCAAAGCGAACACCGGATGTGATTTCCGCCCGGTCCGATTCGATCTTCATCCGCCGACTACGGCCAAAACCCAATTGACGGCGTTTGAGGTCACTGGTTATTTCATCTTCGGTAATTTCCAAGCCTGATGGAATACCCTCAAGAATGCCATTTAGTTGTTTACCGTGTGATTCTCCGGCAGTTATAAAGTTTAATTTTTGCATCATAACTCGCGAATAATTTCCTGTCTTAAAAGTTTTACGTTAATCTGATCCCTTACTGTCCGACCCAGCCAGTATTCCAAGGAAGCAATCCCCTGCGCTATAAACATTCCCAGCCCGTTCAACACAGTGGCATGAACCAATTTCCCAAATTTAAGAAATTGTGTTTCTAATGGCGTATAAATCGTATCGATTAAGATGTGTTCTTTTTGAACGAATTGTACAGGGATGGGACTTCTGTCAATACCAGGCGTCATTCCCACAGACGTACAGTTAATGATCACCTCAGAATCCAAACATAGCCTTTGACTGTCTTCAAGCGGATGAACGGACACGTCAAAATTCAGATCCCAGGCTTGTATCAATTCTGAAAGTCGAAACGCCCTTTCAATCGTTCGATTTACTATTGCCAGCTCTTTTACACCTGACCTGCTTATAGCATAAATAACCGCCCGGGCCACCCCTCCGGCTCCTAGTATGACACACTGTTTACCTTCAACTGAAACGGCTCCTTCTTTTAAATTCTCAATAAAACCAATCCAATCCGTATTCGTCCCGGTAACCCCTGCGTTAGTCAGTTTTACACAATTCACAGCCTGAATGATTTTTGCAGTTCTATCGGCTTTCTCCAATAACTTCAAAACATCGTGTTTATGAGGTATGGTGATATTGACTCCATCATAGTCTTCTATTTGCTGTTGAAGATTATGGAAAAATCCTGGTAAGTCCTCTTTTGCAATCTTGATCTTATTATAGGTCAATTCAAGCCCCAATTGATTGCCTAAAGCGCGAAACAATAATGGGCTTAAACTATGTTCAACCGGATCACCAATCACTGAGAACTTAAATAGGCGGTCAGGCTGGTTCATTTTACCAGTCTACTCATTAAGGTAAAAAACTCCGGGAACGATATATTAATACACTCTTGATCGTCCAGGATAACCGGTTCATTACAAAACAAGCCGGCAATGGTAAAGGCCATCGCAATTCGATGATCGTGGTAGGTTTGAATTTTGGATCCAGTTAGTTGTGTTGGTCCGATTATCGAAAATCCGTCTGAAAACTCCTCAATATCAGCACCCATGTTTTTAAGGTTGGTATAGATAGCAGTTATTCGATCAGATTCTTTCACACGTAATTCAGCCGCCCCTTTCACGATCGTTTTCCCTTCAGCCTGGGTTGCCAGTACTGCCAGTAACGGTAATTCATCAATAATCCCTGGGATCTCTTCAGCCGCTAGATGAATACCCCGTAACAGCCCGGGCCGAACGCGAATGTCACCTGTCAACTCACCAAACTGTCTTTGCCTTTTTTCCATCATCTCGAGGCGGGCACCCATCCTTTGAAGTGTCCGATAAAACCCCAGCCTGCGTGGATTCAAAAGGATATCCTTAAGCAGAAGTTCCGAATCCTTTGTACAGCCTGCAGCCGCAAAAAATGCCGCCGAGGAAGGATCTCCAGGGATATTAACACTGAATTCTGGTAATTTTTTACAGGGTCCGGAAAGTTTGATCACGTTTTTATCAGCACTAGTACTAATATTGACATTCAACTCTTTCAGCATGATTTCCGTATGGTCGCGCGTAGGCGCTATTTCTTCCAATTCTGTATTTCCTTCAGCCCCCAATCCCGCTAGTAATAAGCAGGATTTTACTTGAGCACTGGCCACCGGGATCCGATATTTGATCCCGCGAAGACCACTTCCATTAATCCTAAATGGAAGATGGCTGTCAAGACTTTCAATCCTGGCACCCATTTCTGTCAAAGGAGCTATAATCCTCTTCATTGGTCTTCTTATCAATGATTCATCACCCGTCAGATTTGCAGTAATTCCCTGCCCAGTCAGTAACCCTGTTAATAATCGCGCCGATGTCCCTGAATTTCCACAAAACAGATCCTTGTCTGGAAATGCTAGGCGACCGCTAACGTGGGCTTCATTTTTATCAATATTCTTAATATTGATCCCGCAGTCCCTGAGGCAGCGAATGGTTGACAGCACATCTGTTCCCATTGCGGAGTTCTTGATAATTGATGTGCCTTCGGCAAGGGCAGCAAGCATAAAAGCTCGATGAGAGATTGATTTATCTCCTGGAAAAGTGAGGATGCCTTTTACTGACATAGCAAAATAATTATTTTATTAATATTAAATCGAACGATCGGTGCCGATTGTTTTTCCTAAACCTTTTGCAACGCCGCGAGCCATCCGCATAAGCTCAGAGAATTGTTCCGGCAGTAATGCCTGTGGTCCATCACAAAGGGCTTCTTCAGGTTTATGATGAACATCCACGATAATTCCGTCTGCACCGGCACCAATTCCAGCCAGAGAGTGGGGAATAACACTATATCTATGACCGCTGGAATGGCTCGGGTCAATGATAATGGGGAGGTGACTAACTCTTTTCAAGGCCGGTATTACACTGATATCCAGTGTATTTCGTGCATGGCTAGAGAAGGTTCGCACGCCGCGTTCACAGATAACAACCTCCGGGCTGCCATGTGAGATAAGATATTCGGCAGACATTAGGGTCTCTACCAGGGTAGCGCTCATACCGCGTTTGAGCAACACGGGTTTTCCGAGTTTTCCAACCTCTTTCAATAAAATGAAATTCTGCATGTTCCTGGTACCGATTTGAAGCATGTTGGCATAGTGGCTGATCAATTCGGCATTATTATGATCCAGCACCTCAGTCACAAAAGGCAGACCGGTCTTTTCCCTGGCCTTGGCAAGGATCCCGAGACCTTTTTCGCCGAGACCCTGAAATGAATAGGGCGATGTCCGTGGTTTATAGGCGCCGCCCCGCAGCATCTGGGCTCCCCGCTCCAGCACAATTTCAGCGATCCGCATTGTCTGATCTTCGCTTTCGACAGCGCACGGACCGGCAATCATTACAACATTTCCATCACCAAATCTTACGCCATTTACGTCAATAACGGTGTTATCCGGATTTGTTTCCCGGCTTGCTAATTTGAAAGGCTGGGCTACCGGTACGACTCGTTCCACTCCCGGTATGACCTCCAAATTAAGAATGTCATCAGAGTCCCCGTTACCTTCTATTCCGACACTCATCCGATTGCGCCCGGGGATCCGATGTGGAACATAACCTAATTCCAATGCCCGGGCTTCCACCTGCTGGATCTGATTCTCATTGGCATCCGGTTTCATTATCACTAACATTGCATTCTCCAACACTAATTTTACGATAAATTGCCCGAATAGACTGCTGTAATTTTTCACCAGGTGGTGGGATCATAGCCCGGAATTTCAGCATACGCCATCCTTCCAAAAACCGGGAATGGCGGATAGGTAGGAATGGTTAATTGAATTCATCAGATAACACGTAAAAAATTTCTAATCAAGGTCTTCCCGTATTCAGTGGCAATTGATTCCGGGTGAAACTGAACTCCGAACAGTGAGTGATGGCGATGTTCAAGCGCCATTATCAAGCCCTTATCATTCTCAGCTGTGATCCTGATTTCATCCGGTAAGGAACCTGGTTCAACAATCAGGGAATGATAACGTGTAGCCATGAAGCGTTGTGGAATATCCTTAAATAATACAGAATCCTTATGTATCATTACCGAGGTCTTCCCGTGCACGATCTCGGGTGCTGATATAATATTCCCGCCAAATGAAGCAGCAATGGCCTGATGCCCAAGACAGACACCGAGAATAGGAAAATTTCCAGAAAAATTCTTTATTAACGGAATGGATATTCCAGCGTTTTCCGGAATCCCTGGTCCCGGAGAGATGATTATTTTTTCCGGATTTAATTCACGTATTATATCTATTGTTATCTCATCATTGCGAAAAACCTGTACTCTGTCATCGCTTTTAATCTCAAGGACATACTGCACCAGGTTGTAGGTGAATGAATCATAATTATCTATTACCAGGATCATAATGGAAATTATGACAGCAGGGATTGAAATTCATGTGTACCAGTAAAGTATTAAGAGATCAATCTTTAGCTATTGGAAGCGACACAGCCGAATTTTCGCGGCTATTTCCATGACAGTGAGCGCCTACTGTTGAATTCAGTATTCTTCGGTCCCGGGATGGGTACCACCCGCAGTGTTGAATGGTAGTTGGCCTGGTCAGATATGATTTGATCCGACCCGATTATTGAGTGATATTCTTGGACAGCCAGGGTCCCAGATCTAAAAATGATCTGAAAACCGGAACACCAGCCTTCAATAAACGAGCGTGGCTTGTATGACCGTGGGAAATAAGAACTGTATCCGTACCCATACC
>JAZGBQ010000331.1:0-12506 GCA_036476435.1 Fidelibacterota bacterium | reverse complement strand
CTGCTTTGGTGCAGTGAACCGTGTGCTTTGCAAAGAAAACAACATTACCCTGATAAACTTGATTAAACTATTAACGATAAATCCCCGGAGCGTCATGCAATTTGATGTGGATTTATTTGCCCAAGGTAAGGAAGCGGAACTCACAATATTTCACCCTGACGAAGAATGGATCTTTGAAGCAGACCATATACATTCACGATCTAAAAATACACCATTTATCGGTCAACGTCTCCGGGGTCGTGTAAAATTCGTCATTTCAAAGGGACGATTAACAGCCCAGTAATACTGAGTTTTAAAGACCAACTTTTGGAATATGATCCGCCAGGGTAAACAGGGAATAGTTATTGACATAAAATATTAAAGCTGGGTACTTTCATCGGCTATTTTCGAAGCGACAATTATGAAGACAAAATCGATAAAAAAATCTGAGATACATCATGATTGGTGGGTTGCGGATGCAACCGGTAAAACCCTAGGACGGTTCGCCAGTAATATCGCCCAAATATTACGGGGGAAACATAAAGTGAATTTTACTCCTAATCTGAATATGGGTGATTACGTAATTGTCGTAAATGCCGAAAAGATTCGTGTAAGTGGAAAAAAAGAAGAAAATAAAGAATATTTTCGTCACACCGGGTATCCGGGTGGAACTGTCTTTACCTCTTATAAACAGATGAAACAAACTCATCCCGAACGAATTGTTGAAAAGGCTGTAAAAGGTATGTTGCCGCATAATCGTTTGGGAAGAGATGTAGCTAAAAACTTGAAAGTATATGCTGGACCTGACCATCCCCATTCTGCTCAGACACCAAAAATATTGGAAATCAAATGACCAAGGTTGTATTTCAAGCTACTGGGCGACGAAAGCGGGCTGTCGCTCGTGTCTATCTTACGCCCGGTAAAGGCAATATTATTATCAATAAACGTCCGATAGACGAATATTTATGCCGTGCTCCCCTAATTACCGTTGTACGACAGCCACTTGTTGAGGTTGAGGTGGATAGTGACTATGACGTTAGCATTAATGTAAAAGGTGGCGGTCTCACGGGACAAGCCGGCGCAATACGATTAGGTATAGCAAGGGCCTTGTTACAAGTTAACGGTGATTTTCGCACCTCATTGAAACAGGCAGGTTTTTTAACGCGTGACGCGCGCATGGTCGAAAGGAAAAAATACGGTCAGCCGGGCGCTCGCAAACGGTTCCAGTTCTCAAAAAGATAATTAATTATGAATGAAAGAGTAACTTTCAATGATCTTCTAAGTACAGGTGCCCATTTTGGACATGTAACGCAAAAATGGCATCCGAATTATAAACCATTTATTCTTATGGAAAGAAATGGTGTTCATATTATCAATTTGGATGAGACTGTAAAGCAATTAAATAGTGCCATCAATTTTATCAGTGAAGTGGTAAAGAATAATGGTGAAATCTTATTCGTTGGGACAAAAAAACAGGCACGCGATATAGTTCAGCAAGAGGCTGATAAGTGTGGCATGTTTTATGTCGTAGAGCGGTGGCTTGGTGGAACTTTAACAAATTTCTCGACAATCAAAAAAAGTATTAAAAGACTCCAGTTGCTTGAAAAAGAAGGCTCTAGTATTTATGAAAATTTGACTAAAAAAGAAATCCAAATGTTAAATCGGGAAAGGATCAAGCTCTCTGATCAACATCGTGGAATTAAGGATATGCGCCGACTTCCGGATGCTATCGTTATTGTTGACACTCAGCGCGAATCGACGGCACTCTTGGAAGCATTACGTCTGGAAATTCCAGTAGTTGCTATCGTCGATTCAAATTCTGATCCCCGTCCAATCACATACCCTATACCGGCCAATGATGATTCCATCAGGACCGTCCAGATTATTATTTCTGCAATATCCGACACGATTATTGAGAACCGATCAGGCTCAAAAGAATCCATAGAACCAGGTTCTCAGGACGAAAAAACAATCCAAGCAGAAGAACTGGGATCAAAAACTGCTGGTACCAGCTCAGATAAAAAGGAATCGAAAGAGGGTCTGGATGCAGATGTAAGTGTGGATGTTGAAATAAAACCCAAATCTGATAAATCCAAGCCCACAAAAAAGCCCAGGTCAGAATTAAAGTCCAAATCCGAACCTGAACCAAAGCTCAAGAAGACAGTTAGAAAAACAGATAAAAAAGAAGCACCCCAGGAAACGGGGAGTGCAAAAGTAACAGCGGGGATAACTGAAAAATCGATTGAAAAAAATAATGTGGAATCTGAAACTGAATCTGAATCTGATCCAGGTTCAACCAAGAAAGAGAAAGAAGACAAAATAGAAAAATAACATGAAGATTGATGCAAAATTGGTAAAAGAATTACGCGATAAAACCGGTGCAGGGATGATGGATTGCAAAAAAGCACTCGTTGAAACTAAAGGTAATTTAGAGAAAGCCATTGAAGTTCTTCGCATGTCAGGCGCTGCGAAAGCGGAGAAGAAAGGCACGAGAACCGCAAAAGAAGGTCTGATTTATTCTTACATTCATCATGGTGGAAAACTTGGCGTCCTGCTTGATATTGCTTGTGAAACTGATTTTGTTGCCATGACCGATGGTTTCCGGGAGCTATCGCATAATATTTCCATGCAAATTGCTGCTACGAACCCAATTGCGATAGACCGGGAAGATGTTTCTGAAGAAATTATTTCCAGAGAACGAAAAATCTATACGGAACAAGCCAAAGCAACGGGAAAACCGATTAAAGTTCTTGATAAAATCGTGGACGGTAAAATGAACAAATTTTACCAGGATAACTGTCTTATTGATCAAGTCTATATTAAGGATCCGGATAAGCGAGTGAAGGATCTTATTACGGAAGCGATCGCTACCCTGGGAGAAAATATTACAGTCAACCGTTATGCCCGGTTTGCTGTGGGTGAAACTGCCTGATCTATATTGGAGATTAATTAATTTATTCCTACCATGCCTGATCCTAAATACCGGCGAATACTCCTGAAACTTAGTGGAGAGATACTTGCTGGTAAATCTGGATTTGGGATTGATCCAAAACAAGCCGTTCGATTAGCGGAAGAAATACATTCAGTTTATGAGTTGGGTGTAAAAATTAGTTTGGTAGTTGGAGCCGGTAACATTATCAGGGGGTTAAAAGCTGCCGAGCAGGGTATGGATCGCGTCACTGGAGATTATCTCGGTATGATGGCTACTGTCATGAATTCAATAGCACTGCAGGATGCGCTTGAAAGTAGCGGATGTGACACGCGCACGCTCACAGCTATTACTATCGCACAGGTTGCTGAACCATATATCCGTCGTCGTGCTCTTCGCCATCTTGACAAGGATCGTATAGTCCTCGTTGCTGGTGGTACTGGTAATCCTTATTTCAGCACGGACACAGCTGCCGCTCTTAGAGCCATCGAATTGGGAATGGAAATCTTCATCAAGGGTACCAAAGTCGATGGTGTATATGATAAAGATCCGGTTAAGAATCCCGATGCAGTAAAATATGATGAGATTTCTTTTAAGGATGCAATCCAAAAAAAATTAGGGGTAATGGATCAGACGGCATTTACTATGTGCAGTGAAAATCACCTGCCAATCCGAGTATTTAACATTAATAAACCAGGGTACTTGAAAGATTTGGTTATGGGCAGTAATATTGGTACAATACTGACGGAGTAATAGATGTTAGATGACATTATCAAAGATGCCGAACACCGGATGGATCAGGCTGTAGTACACACTAATATGGAACTTGCGAAAGTACGAACCGGGAGGGCGAATCCAGAAATTTTTAATTCTCTTATGATTCAATATTATGGCTCCATGACCCCCTTGAACCAGGTGGCAAATATTTCTATACCAGAGGCTCGATTAATCAATATACAGCCATACGAAAAAACCCTAATTCCTGAAATCGAAAAAGTAATTATGGAGAATAATCTTGGACTGACCCCAAACAATAATGGATCAATTATTCATGTACCAGTTCCGCCATTATCTGAGGAGCGGAGAAAAGAATTGATTAAATACGTTCATGAATTGATTGAGAGTGGAAAAGTGGCAATCCGTAATGTGAGAAGAGATGCAATACACCATGTTAAAAGTCTTAAAGATGAAGAACATATTTCTGAGGATGTCATAGCTCGTTCTGAAAAGGAAATGCAGGAATTAACCGATAAACACATAGACAAGTTGGAAAAAGTTCAGCGCAATAAAGAAGAGGAAATCCTGGAAGTTTGATCAATCTCGTCAGGGAAACTTACAGGTAAAGATTAAAAAAACCCCGCATAAACGGGGTTTTTTACTATTTATTCTATTCATTCACATTTTGAAAATCCGCAGCTGGGGCAGGTTATACAGCCAGACTGGTGTTGTACCGGACCGCCACAATCAGGGCAATTAACAATATTTTTATAGGTAAAGTCGGTGATTTTTTCACCATAAATTTCGCGTTCACTGGCCATGGTAAATTGACTCGAGGACGATGTATCGTCAGATAACTGCTTATTGTTTTCCTTGTCATTGAGATAGTCGTCAAGGGCTTTCCCTATTGCGTCAGGGGTAGACAGTATGAGTCGACCATCTTCCCAGGTGGGATTTGGTCCGCTGATCCCTTTCAATTGCTTGATAATAGCCATCGGGTCAATCCCTGACCGCAGGGCAAGGGAAATCAATCGGCTAATTGCCTCAGATTGAGCCGCAGCATTACCACCAGCCTTACCGATTGCAGTGAAGACTTCACATAACCCATTTTCATCCTCGTTTACGGTTATATAAAGTGTTCCTTCACCGGTACGAATTCTGCGAGTGATGCCAGTGGTATTTGTAGGCCGTAATCTCGGCAGCGGAGTAACCAATTTTTCTTTCTTTTCAGTGATCTTGCTCGATTTGTTCAATGCAAGTGTTTCGGCATTTTTTTCAGTCTCTTTTTTATTCGTCAGCAAGATACCTTCTCGTGAACCTTCGCGGTAAACAGTTATGCCCTTTAGTCCTGCCTTATATGCCTTCATATATATATCAGCAATGGTATCAACGGATATGTCTTCCGCCAGATTAACAGTGGAAGAAATTGAACTATCAACATATTTTTGGATAATTCCCTGCATCTTCACTCGAAAATAGGGATCGATATCATGTGCTGTATTTACATAATCAGGAAGGTTTTTATCTGTTTCAAAAAGTTTTTCAATTGTCGGATGATAGACAGTGTATTCTTTGAAATTATTACCATATCCAGTATTCTCTTTCACACGCCGCTTGTAGGAGGTTGCGAAGATGGGTTCGATCCCGGATGTCACACGGGCAACGATTGCACCGCTTCCGGTTGGAGCTACAGTTGATATTGTAGAATTTCGAATTCCATTCGTCTTAATCTGGTCCCTGATAGCTCTGGGAAGGTTTTTGACAAATTTGCTTTTACGATAACCATCCCATTCAAAGTTTTTAAATGGGCCTTTTTCCTTACTCAATTCAATACTGGCTTCGTATGTAGTATCTCTGAAGATCTGCATAATCTGTTCGACGGATTGCAGGGCATCCTCACTGTCATATTTGATTCCCATCCGAAGAAGCATATCGCCAAGTCCGAGTATTCCAAGACCTATACGTCTATCATTAACCGCATTCTGTTTCTGTTCTTCAAGAGCATGGCGGTCTATGTTATAGTCAATTACATTATCAAGGAATCGAGTTGCTACACCAATCGTTTCCTTGAATTCATCGATCATGAAATTTCCTTTTGGATCAACAAACCGTTCCAGATTTATTGCGCCTAAATTGCAACATCCACCATCTGGCAACGGTTGTTCTGCGCAGGGATTGGTCGATACCAGGGGACTACAATATTCTGCGTTATGATATTCTTTCATCGTGTCCCAGAAAATCAATCCGGGTTCAGCACTTTCATGGGCAGCACGTATAATCCTATTCCAGAGTTCCGCAGCATCGATTGTTTTATAAACTTTCCGCCCCCATTGTAGATCGAATGGATCCCCTTTTTCAACGGCGTCCATGAATTCCTTTGTCAGCAGTACTGAAATGTTCGAATATTTGACCATGTCGATATTGCCCAATTTGATCTTGATGAACTTTTCAATATCGGGATGATCGACACGAAGAGTTTGCATATTGGCCCCGCGTCTGCCATGCTGGGCGATCGTATTGGTATTCTCGCTGAATAAGTTCATAAAACCGATAGGTCCGCATGATCCGCCGCCGGTTCCCTGAATAGCCTCGCCTGATGGTCTAAGTATGGATAGATCATGACCGCAGCCGCCACCGTATTTGTAGGTCATGGCCTCGCGGATTATGGTATCATAGATGGCTTTAATAGAATCCTTTTTAATGGCAACAACATAACAATTGTTGAGTGTCGTTGTAATATCGTTTCGACCGGCGCCATGCATGATCCGCCCACCCGGAACGAATTTGAAATCTTCCAGGATTCTGTTGAATTGTTTCTCATATCTCTGCCTCAATTTGGCATTTTTCTCCACACTCGAGATCGCAACCGCCTGTCTTTTCCATAGATCGGTGAGATGCAATTCACCAGGGGCGAGGTATTTGTTCGTTAAAACATCTGCCCCAAGATTATCGTCAGCATAATAATTTTTAAGAGTGAATTCTATGCCGGATGGGATAGGAGTTTTTGAATCCTTTTCCTGGACTTGGCTGTCCAGCCCCTGGAGCGGGTTTACCGTCTCAGGTTTAATCTTTTTTTGTTCCGGCTGCGCTACAGGGAAATTCAGCTCAATCGCTTCGGCCATTCTCGCTATCCTGTGTCTCTAATATTACAATATTCACAATAGTGATTTTTAATAGAACGAGCTTGGCAAATGAAAATATATTTAATAGCTTGGTTGGCAAATCAAATCTATCCAAGGTAAAAATTTCTGGCAACACAAAAAGTCAAAATCCTTTCTTTACCGACGAGAAATAATTCACAATTAAAAGTTATCCACAAGTTTTCCACAGAGTGTTTTGAAATAAACATGATGTTAATTTTCCTTGAAATGCACTTAATACATGATTTAAATATGATGACTGGAGAGTATGCTTGAATGAAAATTGATATTTAAGGAGTATTGACGTTATTATTGCTTCGATTATAGTTAAAGAAAAACATTTAAATAATTTAATTTCATTCATTCATGCGGGTGTAGTTCAGTGGTAGAACACCAGCTTCCCAAGCTGGATACGAGGGTTCGATTCCCTTCACCCGCTCTGATAAAATCGATTGCCCTCGCCTATGAGGGCATTATTTTTATTGATTAAATTCAGTTTAAATAAAAGTGCAAATATGAAAACGAATGAACCACTGATCGCAATAATAGGTAGACCGAACGTTGGTAAATCAACGCTTTTTAATCGGTTATTAAGATCGAAAAAAGCGATCGTACATCATGAAGAAGGTATAACTCGTGATCGTATATACGGGTCTATAGACTGGACCGGTCATCCCATGCGGTTCATCGATACGGGTGGATATATTCCGGTAAATGATGAGCCCTTTAACGCGGTAGTTCGTGAACAGGCTACACTTGCAGTGGAAGAAGCAGACATGGTGTTACTATTAGTAGATGGAAGGGTTGATCCGACCGCTACTGATCAAATCCTTGCACAGGTTGTTAGAAAATCGGGTAAACCCTATGTGTTAGTGATCAATAAATGTGATCATTCACAAATTAAGGATAGTGCCTATGTATATTCTGAATTAGGACTCGAGGATCTGTTCCCAATTTCTGCACTGCACGGCAGTCATACCGGAGATCTGCTTGATCAGATCGTCGACCGTTTGGGGCTTAAACCGACTGTAAGTGAAATTCCAGAAGACAGCTCTCTGCGCTTGGCTATTGTTGGGATGCCAAATGTTGGAAAATCATCACTAGTCAACGCTCTCCTTCAAAGAGAACAAACCATCGTAACTCCGATTGCCGGAACAACGCGGGATTCTATCGATACGCATCTTATGTGGTATGGAAAACAACTTACTTTAATTGATACAGCGGGATTGCGAAAAAAGGCGAAGGTAACGGAGTCGATAGAATTCTACAGTAATGTCCGAACACAGCGATCGATTCGTGCTGCTTCGGTTGTGATAGTAATGATCGATGCCGAAAAGGGATTCGGTCATCAGGATAAATCTATTACAGACATGGTATTAAACGAGGGCAAAGGACTGGTCCTGGTCGTAAACAAATGGGATCTTATCGAAAAAGATTCAAAATCTGCACTGAATTTTCAAAATGAAATTACAGGACATTTCAAATTACTTACACACTTTCCGTTCATATTTATTTCCTGTAAAACCAGGCAGCGAGTCTCAAAGGTTTTGGATATAGTATGGAATGTGAATACCGCCCGTAGTCAGTATATTGGAACAAAATCATTGAATAACTGGTTGGACCGTGTCACAAAAGAGCACCCGCCACCTGCTCCAGAAGGACGAGTGGTGAAATTAAAATTCATTAACCAGGTCGCTTCGGCACCGCCAGTATTTGTGATCTTCTGTAATTATCCAAAAAAAGTCCCCGTATCCTATAGACGTTACCTGGGAAATGAAATGCGAAGGGAATATTCACTTACCGGTACACCAGTAAAAATTTCCATCAGAAAAAAGTGATGATCACGCCTCAAGCCGAAGTTTCAAATGAAATAAAAATTCGAAGATCAAGGTTTATCGGCTATTTGATTCCAGTTAACAGATCAGAAAACGTTCAATTTCAATTAAACCGGCTGCGTGAACTTTACCCTGATGCCAGTCACATCTGCTGGGCGTATCGCATTAGAGAAGGGAAAGATATAATTGAATTTTCGACTGACGCCGGAGAACCCGGTGGAACTGCTGGTATTCACTTGTTAAATATGCTTAAAAAATTCGATCTGGTGAATTCTCTGATTGGAGTAATCCGTTATTTTGGCGGTACTAAACTAGGTAAATCGGGATTGGCGAAAGCGTATAGCGAAACAGCACAAAGCGTTGTTGAGAAAGCTAAACTTGTCAAATGCGTGAGAACAGTCCGATTGATGCTGGAAGGACCTTATGAGTATGTTGGAAAGATCAGTGCATTATTAAATAAATTTAAAGTACGGGATCGAACGGATTTATCCGGTGAGAAATTAATGATCAATGTACTCATCCCAATCGAAAAGAAAACGGATTTCTGCGATAATGCAGTTTCGATCTCCAGTGGAAATATTAGAATAAAGGAAATGGAGTGAGCGCGACTAAACCAAGGAGGTAGTAAATAGACAATAGTAGGGAGTAGGATACTATTGAAAGTGCACACTCACCCCATTTTAAGTCAGTACGATACATTAAATGAAAAGTTCCATGTAGGAAAAGATATGAAAATAAACATATTAGCAATGTTAACATTCCTTATTTTATTGACAGGCTGTACCTCGGAAAAAGGGATTATCACCATCGGATTCTGGAATGTTGAGAATTTATTTGACCTGGTTGATGATCCTGAAAAAAACGATGAGGAATTCGCTTTAGACGGAAGGAAAAATGTAACCTGGGAAGTACTTGATTTAAAGTTGGATCATATGTCCGTTGTCCTAACAGATCTTAATGCGGATATTCTTGGGTTGTGCGAAGTGGAAAATCGAGACATTTTGGATTCGCTGAATAAACGGTTTACAAATCGTGATTACAGCATCATCCATTTTGATTCTCCGGACGAAAGAGGGATTGATAATGCTGTGCTATATGACGCGAATATTTTCAGTGTGGCAGACTCACGTATCATAACAATTCCGTTTGAAAATGACAGACCTACTCGGGATATCCTTTATGTTCATGGATTTATCAAACAGAAGGATGTTCATCTATTCATCAACCACTGGCCGTCAAACTATAGTGGCCTTGAACAGGCAATCCCAAGGAGGATCAAAACAGCCAACATATTGCGTGCCCGGGTAGATGAATTATTAGCGAAAGATCCTGGAGCCGAAATAATAATAATGGGTGATTTTAACGAGAATCCCGGAGATACAGCGGTTGGATCAATTCTTAGATCCTCTGTTGATCGGGAGTTGGTAACCTCGGGGGAAGGATCATTCTTGTGGAATGGTATGGGAAAATTCATCGGTGTCGAAAATGGCGGGACTTATAAATATCGCGGTAAGGACAACATCCTTGATCAAATCATAGTAAGTAAGGGAGTATTGGATAAACGGAACATATCCTTGGTGGTAGGATCGATCCGGATAAATGATAAACCTGAGTACCGGCAGCAGGAAGGTAACTATGCGGGATACCCCTTCCGGTTCTGGGCAGGGGACAGTCTCCTGGGTGGATTCTCGGATCATCTTGCTGTCTCGATGAAAATTAGGATTAAGTGAGAACTAACGTCAGTAATCATCCCATTGCATAGGGGGATGATCGTACCTAATTTCTAATCCGTTTTTTTACAAAGAATTTTACAAAATGATCGCGGGGTGGAGCAGTCTGGTAGCTCGTTGGGCTCATAACCCAAAGGTCGGAGGTTCGAATCCTTCCCCCGCTACTGAGGAGAATCCCTTATTTCTCGACGAGAAATTGGGGTTTTTCGCTTAATAGAGGAGTGTTGATCCGTGCCGTTTAGTGTCGATTATTTAGTCACGCTATGGTCACAGTCAGTTGTAAGTAAAGATATTGTTGATACACCGTCTGGTATACTGCCCGACTTTATATAATTAATACTTTTAATATTGGCACTAATATGGCACCAATTCTGCTAAATCCTTTTATTATAGGGAAAGCTGCGTTTATCTAAGTCACAATCCTATGATCGGTAAGCACTTCATCGATTACGCGTCGGTCCTTTCCGGCTTCTAACGGGTTAGTGTTTACGTGTTCGACAAGTCTAATCAGGCCCTTCCACAGCGCCCAGCCGCGACCTCGCGCCAAGGTTGCACCATCTACCGGAAGAGCTGCACAGAACGCTTCCCGGCTTTCCCCTGAGAAGAACGTCCACGCAATCGTCAAGTCGCATGCGGGATCGCCCACGCCCGAACACCCGAAGTCGATGACGGCACTTAAACAGCCCTTTCTCACCAGCAGGTTCGCTGCACAGACATCTCCGTGGAGCCAGACGGGTGTGCCATCATGCCACGTTGCGTTGAGTGCTGCTTCCCACACCGCGGTCACTGCATCGCTATCAATCTTACCGTGTAGGGCTGTAATCGCGTCCCGGGTTTCAGTGTTATAAGTTGTCAGCAGCCCACCACGGAAAAAGTTATGTTGCCCAGGTGGTGGTCCGCCGGTGGGATCTATCTGCTGTAAGGCAGTGAGGAATCGAGCCAGCGTAATTGCAAATCGGTGTAAATCGTCGATGCGTTCAATAGTCGCGTTCTTGCCTTCTAGCCACCGGTAGACGGACCAATGCCAGGGAAAACCGTCGCTGGGAACCCCCATCGCTAGAGGGACAGGGATGGGAAGAGGTAGGAAAAGGGCAAGTCTCGGTAACCACTGGTGTTCCTTTTTCAATTGCCTAGTGTACGCCTCGGCACTTGGTAATCGCACTGTCATGTTCTCGCCGAGACGGAAAGTCCTGTTGTCCAGTCCGTCGAATTCGACTGGCTTGATAGGAAGATCTGCCCACTGGGGAAACTGCGCAGTGACTAATTGGCCCACGAGAGATGCATTAATGTCCATTTTCTAAGTTAGTGTTTTTTGGTATAAGAAAGCTATAATCAGGCGTCTCTAAAACCACCCTTTTATAGACACTATTATTAGATTTCAGTTTTGAGACACGTTTTTGGGACAAAAAACTCCGCATTGCAGGGCATTTTCAACCATCACTAGTATTCCAATTATTTTTACTTTGGGAATTTTACTTTTTCATATAGTGAAACCCACCAAAACAATCCAAAACTTGCCAAAAGGATACCGAGACCAGCGAAAAAGATACCAATATTTAACAAACTACCCATTTTTTCCTCATGCTTTAATTGTCATCAATAAAGTATATATGTTTATTTCATCTACAACGGAAAAATTAACAAACCTACATATCAAAATCCGCCTTTTTAGAGACACTTATATGTACTATTCTTTTACTTAATTAGAGTCAGAAAATACTAACTTAAGAAGTGGTCCAAACAATGGGGGCTGGTCACGGGCGCCGATAAGGTATCTATAAATAGTGCAGCTTTGACAAGTCCGGAATTATTAGAACAAGGATCTAACGAATTTGGTTCTCAGTGTATTGTATTAGCAATGGACGTAAAACGATCGAATGGAAAGTGGACAGTATATTCTCATGGAGGTACACATCTCACAGAGCTTACTGCGGAAGTCTGGGCGCGAGAAGCAGTATCTAGAGGCGTTGGGGAAATTCTATTAACCAGTATGGATGCAGATGGTACTCAAACTGGAGCAGATCTAGTGATTACACAAAGAATCAGTCAATTGGTGGACGTACCAGTAATAGCCTCCGGTGGGATTGGTCAATTAAAACATTTTCGGGATGCAATTATTAAAGGGAAAGCTGATGCAGTGCTTGCTGCGTCAGTATTTCATCGAAATATTTTCACG